>DOCA01000105.1 GCA_003503995.1 Holosporales bacterium | reverse complement strand
CAATTTATCCTTGGTTTGTCCTTGGAAATGAGGATCACGGATAAACACCGAGACAATGCCACAAGTCTGAGAGAGCACATCATCAGATGTTAATTGCGCTGCTTTTTTAACACCAGTCATATCACCATATTGTCGAAGGGCTTTGGTAATTCCTTGGCGAAAGCCATTTTCATGAGTTCCTCCCAAAGGTGTTGGAATCGTATTACAATAAGACGTGAAAAAGCCTTCCCCTTGAGTAAGCCAGGTGATCGCCCATTCAACTTTCTCAGATTGTCCATCAAGCTGACCTAACCCTGAAAAGGGCTCTGCAAATAAAGCATGTTCAATGTTCACCGCGTCTTTTAAAAAGTCTGCCAAGCCATTTGGAAAGTGAAAAACGGCTTCCGCTGGTGTTTCATCCCCTTCTTTAATAAGGCTTGGATCGCACTTCCAGCGGATTTCAACACCTCTGAAAAGGTACGCCTTTGAGCGAGCCATATGATGCAGGGTTTTAGGGCGGAATTTTAGCTTATCTCCAAAAATTTCCGTATCAGGCAGGAAAGTTAGTTTTGTCCCTCTGCGATTAGAAAGAGGCCCCTTGTTTTCAAGTTTCGATACAGGGTGACCACGGCTATAACTTTGAGACCACAATATTTTATCGCGAATAACCTCGACCAACAAATCGCTGGAAAGAGCGTTGACAACGGACACGCCCACACCGTGGAGACCACCAGAGGTTTCATAAGCGGTATTACTGAATTTTCCACCAGCGTGCAAAATTGTTAAAATTACCTCCAGCGCCGATTTATCCTTATGTTTTGGATGAGGGTCAATGGGAATACCACGCCCGTTATCTTGAACGCTCACTCGCCCATCCGCGTGGAGCTCAAGCTCAATACGAGTTGCATGACCGGCAACAGCCTCATCCATAGAATTATCCAACACCTCTGTCACCAAATGATGCAAGGCACGCTCATCGGTTCCTCCAATATACATTCCAGGGCGACGTCGAACGGGCTCTAACCCCTCTAAGACTTCGATATCCTGAGCCGTATAGCTTTGAGAACCCTCAGATTTCTGAGGGGTCGTTTGGGAGGCATTTTTTGCGAAAAGATCGGTCATGGTTTAACTATCATATTGATAAAGCACCCATAAAGAAGGCGCCTGTGGTTTGCAGAATTCTTAATTAGGTGTATCATACACCATACCCCATTTTTTTAAAATAAGAAGGTTCTCTCAAAATGAACACGCTGCTTTCCATTTTAATTATTCTTGCTGGTCTCGCTGTTCTTGCAAGCTTAGTCCTTGGTCTTATTGGTATGGTCAACCCTAACACCCCTGATAAAAAGCAAAATAAAATGATGCAGTTAAGGGTTGGGTTTCAGTTTGTAGCGTTGGTCTTACTGGGGCTTATGTTTGCCATTCGATGAGGCTGACTACTGTTGACCCATAAGTGCGCTGGATTATCACGACGTCTTGCAAAAACTCAGGCAGTGTTTCTTGATCAGAAGTTTCACAAATAAAAAGCGTCTCTGGTCCGCACCACCCCGCTCTTTCTAAAGCTTTATACGCATACCCCAATAGTCCTTTCCCATAGGGAGGATCAAGAAAAATAAGATCAGCTGGGACTTTTGATTTTGAAGGCTTTGTCGCGTCAACACGCTGAATTTTTATCTGAGATATCTGCAGTTTTAAATGAGCTGCATTATGCTGAAGAACTTTAAGGGCATCGGGTGCAGGCTCGAAAAAGGTGATGTGTTTTGCGCCCCGTGATAGAGCCTCAAAGCCCAAAGCCCCCGAACCTGCAAAAGCATCTAAAACCAAAACCCCCTCAAAGGAGCGTTCTTTTTTAGCTAAATAGCTTTCAAGCAAATTAAAAATAGACTCTCGCACGCGGTCTGTTGTTGGGCGTGTGATTTTGGAAGGAGGGACTTCTAGTTTCCGCCCTCGCAATGTGCCCGTAATTAATCTAATCATTGGGCTTCCTGAAGGTAAGCTTGGCTTAAGGCTATAAAATCATCAGGAGAAAGCTCTTCTGCCCGCGCCGTTGGTGACAAATTGAGAGCTGCTAACGTTGCTTCAGGTTCTGAGAAAAGAGATTGTAAGGTTTTGCGGAGCATCTTACGACGCTGTGCAAAAGCGCTTTGAGTAACAGTTTTAATGGCCTCCCATAGATCACCCGTTGGATGAGAAGCGCGCGGCTTGAAAACCACAATGGAAGACGTTACCTTTGGTGCTGGTTTAAAAGCGCTTGGCGGAAGATCAAAAGCGATGTGCGTTTGAAAACGAAGCTGAGTTAAAATACTCAAACGTCCATAGGCTTTTGAGCGGGGACTTGCTACCAAGCGCAAAGCGACTTCCTTTTGAAACATCAGCACAAGGCCACTAATATGCGCCACACCCTCAATCCATTTTATGAGAAGTTGAGTTGAAATATTATAAGGAAGGTTAGCAATAATTTTTAAAGGCTTTAAAGATATCTCAGAAAAATTGATTTGTAGAGCATCAGCTTCCTGCACACGAAGTCGTCCTTTAGAGGCTACTTGAAGAGATTCAAGGGCCAGTAAGCAGCGCTGATCTTTTTCAAGGGCTATGAGTTCTTGTGCCCCATTTAAAAGAATACCTCTGGTTAATGCACCTGGACCTGGACCAACTTCGACAAGGGTCTCATCGTCTCTGTAGGGGAGACCTTGTCGAGCAATTTTTTCCGTAATATTGAGATCTAAAATAAAATTTTGACCCAAGGATTTTTTAGCTGCAAGGTCAAATGAGGCAATGATTTCCGAGATACTCGGAAGATCATGCAACATTATTGTGTTTGCCTTATCGGATATCAATATGGGCTCCGCCCCTGCGTGTGCGAAGCTCCTGCTCGGCAACGTTTTGCAACTTACGATCCACCAATTGTGTCCTTACATCTTCTTTTGCAGGCTCTTTGGGGTTTGTTGTTTTCCTCTCACAGATCACAAAGAACATGGCACCATTCCCTGTATAAACAGGTTTCGTTGCATGATCTATTTTGGTATCCATTAAAAGTTTTTTTAGCTCTGGTGGTAAGTTTTGCACTGGTACATCTTTCACATGTTGCACTTTTGCTTTTTTGCGCTTCGTCATTTTATCAACACTGCGGCAACTTTTGATTTGGCGCGCAAGGGTTGCTGTTTGCTTGATACTCTCTTCAATTTCAAAGGTGAATGCATCCTTTGGCGTTTCAATGAAAACTTGCTTAAAAGTTACCGTCGTTACGGGCTTTGCAAATTGCCCTGCACTTAATTTATCTCTTACAAAATAAATACGAAATCCTTTGCCTGTCTGAATGGGGGCAGAAATTTGACCAGGTTCAAGGGCTTTTAAATAAGGCAACGCGTTATCATCAAGCTTTGATTCTGGGATCCAACCAATATCTCCCCCACGAGCTGCACTTGGTGCATTGGAAAACTGTCCTGCAAGCATAGAGAACTTTGCGCCCTGATTAAGTTGTCCTACAATTCGGTTAGCTTGTGCCTTTACACTGTTCACGCCTTGCTTATCATCAAAATATAATACAATCTCAGCAAGATGATAGCGCGTTTCTTTGTTAGCAGATGTCAATTCACGCAACGCATGATCAACGTCCGTATCACTAACTTGAACCAAATGACGATAACGTTCTCTGACGTATTCACGCCAAATAATAGAAGCTTCTAAATGTTGTTTCATAAGCACAAAAGGGATGCCTTGTGTAGACAGCATTTTTTTGAGGCCACCTTCAGGCATATTATTTTGGTGTTCAATATCTCTAATAGAAGCCATAAGCGTCGCTTCATCAATCTTAATTTTATATTCTGCACCAAGCTGTAATTGAATTTGCTCGTTAATCATCATATTAAGAATTTGCTCGCGGAGCTGCTGACGTGTTTGAGCATTATCAGGCATGCCCGATGAAATAATAGCAAGTTTAATACGATTATTAAGATCTTGGCTAGAAATTGCTTTATTGTTAACGGTTGCAGCAATAGTTGCGCCATGAGCTGGCGTCACTATACTGAGAACTGATCCTAAAACAACGGCTGTAACGAAAGAGAGAATCCATTTTCTCATAAAATTAAGGTCCTTTTTTACCAAAGTTTCACTTGAGCTGTGCACCCTTTTAAGGTTACAAACAAATATGTATTATATGTGTTTTACAAGAAAAACCCACAAGAGGGTAGGATAAAATGCATTTAAGGCGTTAATATAATACATCCAACCCTCAAACTAAAATTTAAAAGTACTAGGAACATAAATGAATCGCTTAGGTCGCTATATTTTTTCTCAGACCTTTTTGTTAACAACTCTCATCACGGTTATCCTGTCAATGGCCGTGTGGTTGATGCAATCTTTGCGCTTTATTGACTACGTTATGACAAAAGGTATTTCCTTTTTGATCTTCTTTAAACTTTCCACGTTTCTGCTTCCAACCCTTGTTAGCACTATTTTACCCATCGCCTTCCTGATTGCCATTCTTTTTATTTTTAGCAAGCTTTATAGCGATAGTGAACTGGTGGTTATGCGCTCTCTTGGCCTGTCAAACTTACAAATTATGAGGGCGCCACTTATCGCCGCTGTTATTTTCTTATCTATTTTATACGCTATTAATCTGTATATCCAACCCCTGGCTCATACGGGATTCAAAGACCTACGAGAAGATATTCGTCATAATTTAACAGGGCAATGGCTCCAGCCAGCAACCTTTACCGCTATTGAAGGGATTACGTTTTACACAAAACGCAAAACTCGTTCTGGGGATATGAAGGGTGTTTTTGTCTATGACGCGAGGGATGCTAAAAATGTCGCCGCCATAACCGCTGAGGTTGGTCAAATTGTTGAAACCCCCAAAGGTCTGCGTTTTATCCTTTATCGTGGCAGCCGCCAAGTTGTTGATTCAAAAACTCAAAAACCCTCTATTTTGAATTTCGAGCAATATAGTGTTGATATTGAAACTAATAAAAACAAGGGCCCTCGCCATAGAAAGGCCAATGAGCTCTCCATGGAAGAGCTCTTTCATCCCGATGAAGAGTTATCTGACAAAGATAAAACACTTCTTCGCGTAGAGGTTCATGAACGAATTTTGCTTCCTTTAATGCTCTTTCCTTTTGTTCTTCTTGCTGGCCTTGCTTTTTTGCTCGGAGATTACAATCGACGAGGGAGATCCAAACGGATCATTCTAGCCGTTTTTTCTTGTCTCCTTTTAGAAGTGAGTTTGTTTTCCATCTTAAATATGACCGGAAAATACGACTACCTAATTGAAAGCGCCTATGGATTAATCTTCTTAGTGATCTTTATCTGCCTCAAGTTTTTAATTTGGCCTCCCAAACCTAAGATTGCCTTTAATGCACCAGTAAATCAGTTAGAGGTAGCCCCATGAAAATAACCTATTCTCTATCCAAGTACCTTATTTCAAACTTTATGAAATGGTTTATTATCACCTCTAGCGCCGTTGGGTTTATCTTCTCCTTATTTGATCTCATGGAACTTTTCAGACGCACATCTGGAAAAGCAGATATCGGCATTAGCTTAGTTATAAAAATTTTCCTTTTCAGATTTCCTAGCTATTTTCAAGAGATTCTCCCTTTTGTTCTCTTTTTTGCAGCCATTATCTCATTTTGGCGCCTCAATCGCACACAAGAACTCCTTATCATTCGAGCATCTGGCGTTTCTATTTGGCAAATTCTAGCTCCCCTTGGCGCTGTTGCGCTCCTCATTGGCCTCACTGACTTACTGGTCCTTAATTCTTTTTCTGCAAGGCTTTTAGAAAAAGCAAATAACCTTGAAAATAAATATATTCACCAACAACACACGCCTTTTTCCATCTCTAAGAATGGTTTTTGGTTAAGAGAAATTGTGGAAGAGCGCCAAGTGATTCTTCATGCAACCCACTTTGACCAAAAAGCCCAAACTCTTTATAATGTAAATGCTTATATTTTCGATGAGGACGATCGTTTCATTGAACGCCTTGACGCCAAACAAGGACGTTTAAAAGGAAATTTCCTTAATCTTAGTCATGGGTGGCATCTTCAAAAAGATGGATTTCCAAAGCAATTTAAAACGTATCACCTAGCAACCAGTCTCTCTGTGCAGTCCATTCAAGAGTCATTTTTGGACCCGAAAACCCTAACTTTTTATAATTTACGTTCTTATGGCAAGCTTTTGGAGACATCAGGACTGTCTGCAACCCAATATTTCATGCAATGGCATGCTCTTCTAGCTCGCTGCTTATGGCTTGCTGTTATGGTGTTGCTGGCCGCAACATTCTCTATGGCCCCCATGAGGTCTGGTGGCACCATGAAATTGATTGTTGGTGGAATTGCTGTAACTTTCTTGCTTTATTTTCTAAGAGATGTAACCTATGCCCTTGGAAGTTCCGGTAACCTCCCCCCTCTTTTAGCAGCCTGGGTTCCGACCCTTGTGACTGCTTTTTTTGCGACAACCAAACTTTTGTATTCAGAAGACGGATAAAAGAAGAAAAATTTTATGATTTATAGCACTCTCCTCACACAACAACTCACCTCCTTTACTGTTAGAACTGTTTTACTTTTTTCTTTTTTTTGTAATACTCTTCAAGCCGAAAATCAGGCCTTTCTAAAACCCGACTTCAAAGTTTCTTCCCTTGAGTCGCAGACAAAAGAACAGCGCACTCTTTTGTTTGCTGATACCCTTTCATATGATGATAAAAATAATATTGTCAGGGCCAAGGGGAATGTAGAAATTTCTCGGGGCGAAATGACTCTTTATGCAGACGAAATGATCTATGATCAAAACCACGATCAAATCATTGCCATAGGAAACGTGCGCCTTGTAGATGCACAACAAAACATCACCTTTACAAATCGTTTTGAAATTAGCGGCGATCTGAAAGAAGGCTTATCAGAGACTGTTCAGGGGATTATGGCCGATAACTCTCTTTATGCAGCTAATAAAATTAAAAGAAAAGAAGGGACCCATAATCAATTTGACCAAGTCGTTTATAGCCCGTGTCACGTCTGTCGAAAAGATCCCTCAACGTCCCCAACATGGTTAATAAAATCGCGTCATATGGTTTGGGATGAAGTCACAGGAGATATCACACACGCAGATTCCACCCTTGAAATGTGGGGTGTACCTGTAATGTATACGCCTTACCTCTCTCACCCTGGACCAACAGTTAAACGTCGTTCAGGCATATTAACCCCCTTTTTCGGTGGCTCTGAAAACTTAGGAGCCATTATCAGTATGCCTTATTATTGGGTTATTGATGAAAGTAAAGATCTCACCATCACGCCAGTTTATACTCGGGAAAACCCCTTGCTTATTCTGGCTTATCGACAAGCTTTTTGCCAAGGGTTTTGGGATTTTGAAACAAGCATAACAAAAAGCCGTTATATACGAGGACCAGAGGGCAATGAGACGTCTGAAAATCAACTGCGCGGACATATTAAAACCAAAGCCGACTTCAACGTAACGGAAAATTGGCATATGGGCTTCGACATTAAAAGAGCTCTTGATGATACCTACCTTAAAAAATATCGCTTCCTTGGCTTAGGGCAAGAGAGTTTTCTCACCTCTCGCGTTTATAGCGATGCCTTTTGGAGGCGCAGTTACGGACTCATTGAAGGTATCAATTATCAAAGCCTCCAACAACAAGACTCCACTTCCCGCATCCCTTTTATAGCTCCTTCAGCAGAACTCCATCTCTTGTCTCAACCATACTTCTTGGATGGTACAGTCTCCCTTGATGCCAGCATCTTGAACCTACAGCGCCGTAAAGGCCAAAATATGAAACGTTTTTCATCAGCACTTGGTTGGAATGCACAGTGGATTAGCACCCTTGGAACCGTCACAGATTTTGGACTTCAAGGACGGGGAGATATTTATCGCGTCACCAACTTGCCCCTAAGTGACCAAAGCCATTACTCGGGACAACGTACAAGGTTCATTCCAAAGGCTCATGTGCACGTGAAATACCCTTTTTATCGCCTTGTCAAAGGAGGCCGTTTTATTATTGAACCCATTGCGGGTATTGTCCTCACTACCAATGGTCGCAATGCTGTGCGCATTCCAAACGAAGACTCTCTGCTGTTTGAACTAAGTGATGCCAACATTTTATCCCCCAATCGTTTAACGGGTTTGGATATTGTGGATGAGTGGTCACGGATTAATTATGGTGCTAAGCTTGCCTATTACTCAAAAGCCGTTGGAAATTCCGAGCTCTTTTTTGGTCAATCCCACAGCTTAACAAAAGTCCCTAAGTATCTTGATGAAACAGGATTACGCTCAAAACGCTCTGACTACGTTGCACGAGCAAATTATATCTATAAGGATTGGGTAGAAATAGCCAATCACCTCTTATTAAGTAAAAAGAACCTGCGCGCGAAACGCAATGAATCTTCAATTACCATTGGTCAGCCTGTCTTAAAACTAAATGCCGCCTACACACGTTTTCCGAAGCTAAGCATTCCAGGGATTTCCGTTGAGCAAATCAGCTATGGCGCGTCATCACAATTTACAAAGCACTGGTCCGTTACAGGAAATATCACCCGAGAACTGGGCAGTAAGGGCGGAAATCTTTCCCATGGTGGCTCCCTATCCTATGAAGATGATTGTTTTAAATTCACAAGTTCCATTGTAAAAACCTTCTTTATAGACCGAGATTACAAACCAGGTGTAACCGTTATGTTTAGATTATCTTTTAAAAACTTGGGAGATGTTCAAATTAGCGGAGACCAACTTGGGTTAGGTCAAAAAGCACAAGCCCGAAAAGAAGATGATGGAAAAGAAAAGAAAACTATAAATTAAGTTTAAATTTTCAAAAACACAGGGTACACTTTTATAAAAAAGGAATATCCAATGAAACTTTCATTTTCAAAAACTCTTGCTTTAAGTGCCATCACTTTTTCATTAATGGCTCAGTCTGCTTCTGCCCTTAAACTTTCCGAAGTTGTAAAAAATTGTAAAGCTGTTTCAAAATACTGGTCTTTTAAAAAAGGTGAATCTTTTCACTGCGGTCGAAAAGCAGCTATGGTTAAGATAAACGGACAAGCCTATGAAGTATCAACGCTGCGTGTTGTTGGTCTTGAAAACTCTAAAGCCTATAGAAACTTTGGTGATCTTGTCGCAAAACTAAAGCTTTCAGAAAAAGATAGTGAAACAATGACACCTTACAAAGCTTTTCCTGATTGGAAAACAGAAGTATTTCATCTCAATCTTGACGATCCAAAAGCAACCATTTTACTTTCTTTACGCCCTGTACAATCTACACAGCCTGTAAAATCCTAAGCTAATTATTTTACGCTTATACTTTGTTGCTGCGCTCCGCGCCTATAAGAATAGGCGTTATTACTATAGTGATTTAGTTTTGA
>DOCA01000231.1 GCA_003503995.1 Holosporales bacterium | reverse complement strand
TGTTAAAGTTTGGATCTTCCGTGGTATGGTAACGGGCCCTCAAGAGCTCGCAAAGCAACAAGAAGCACCTGCTTCTAAAGCAACGGCTTAAGAGAGGTTTAAGATTTTAAAATGTTATTACCTAAAAGAACAAAATTTCAAAAGCAACATAAAGGCCGTATCCACGGTGCTGCCAAGGGTGGAACTGATTTAAACTTTGGTAGCTATGGCATGAAAGCCTTGCAACCAGAGCGTATCACAGCTCGTCAAATCGAAGCAGCTCGTCGTGCGATTACACGTCACCTGCGTCGTGCTGGTCGTGTTTGGATTCGGATTTTTCCTGATGTACCTGTATCCTCTAAACCTGCCGAAGTCCGTATGGGTAAAGGTAAGGGTTCTACGGATCACTGGGCGGCTCGTGTGAAACCAGGTCGTATTATGTTTGAACTTGACGGTGTGTCAGAAGAGCTTGCCAGAGGTGCTTTTGAGCGCGCTGCAGCAAAGCTTCCCATTAAGGTGAAATTCGTCGCCCGTTTAGCAGCTGAGAGTTAAGATCATGAAAATTGAAGATTTAAAAAAGAAAACGGATAGCGAGTTAAAAGATTTGCTCTTGCAAAATAAGAGAGAAAAGCTTAATCTACGCATTCAGAAGGTAAATGGACAACTCGAGTCACCGGCACAAGTGCGCAAGGCTCGTAAGCTCGTTGCTCGTATTAAGACGTTGATGCATCAAAAGCATCAAGAAGCAAAGGTTTAGGAGTAAGATATGCCACGTAGAGTGTTACAAGGTACGATTGTGAGTAATAAAGCGGATAAGACTGTTACAGTCAGTGTTAACCGTCGTTTTATGCATCCTATGTATAAAAAGTTTATTACTCGCTCGAAAAAATACACAGCGCACGATGAAACAAACCAGTACCAAACTGGTGATGAGGTGAACATTCAAGAATGTCGCCCAATTTCAAAGAGCAAATGTTGGACAGTTGTTGCTAAAATAGCAAAAGCATAGGTTTTAAAAATGATTCGCGAACAATCAAGATTAGAAGTTGCTGACAACTCAGGTGCTCGTAAAGTCGAGTGCATTAGAGTTCTTGGTGGCTCACGTAAGAAAACAGCACGGGTCGGCGATATTATCGTTGTGACTGTGAAGGAAGCAATTCCTGATCGCCGTGTTAAAAAAGGTGAAGTGCATAAGGCCGTAGTTGTGCGCACGAGTAAAGGTGTTCGTCGTAATGACGGGACTGAAATTCGTTTCGACACAAATGCAGCTGTTTTGCTCAACGCATCACTTGAACCTCTAGGGACACGTATTTTTGGCCCTGTTGTTCGTGAATTGCGTGGCAAGAACTTTATGAAAATTGTTTCCCTTGCTCCAGAGGTGCTATAATGCGTAATAAATTACATGTAAAAAAAGGCGACAAGGTCGCTGTTCTTACTGGTAAAGATAAAGGTAAGACGGGTGAAATCACAGCCGTTGATCGTAAACGTGAGCGCGTGATTGTAAAGGGTGTTAATATGCGCACTCTTCACAAAAAGGCGACCCCTGGAAATGAAGGGGGAATTACCCATGAAGAAGGATCTATTCATGTTTCTAATGTGATGCATTTGGATCCTAAGGATAACAGGCCAACACGCGTTGGTAAAAAGCTCCAAGACGACGGCAAGAAAGTTATTTTTGCTAAGAAGTCTGGTGAAGTTTTAGAGAGATAAAGAGTAGTTGTCATGACACGTCTTCGTGAATTATATGAGAGTAAAATTAAAGCCGACCTCATTAAGAAGTTTGCTTATAAAAATAATATGATGGCTCCAAAGCTTGAGAAAATTGTTCTCAACATGGGCCTAGGTGAAGCTGTTAACGATCGTAAGGTTGTTGATAAGGCTGTTGAAGAAATGACAGCTATTGCGGGTCAAAAGGCTCTTCCAACAATCGCGAAGAATTCAATTGCTGGATTTAAATTGCGTGAGGAAATGGCTATTGGATCTAAGGTAACATTACGTGGTGCACGTATGTATGAATTCTTGGATCGTTTGGTTAACATCGCAATGCCTCGTATCCGAGATTTTCGCGGTATTTCACCAAAAAGTTTTGATGGTCGTGGCAACTATGCTATGGGTATCAAAGAACATATCGTTTTTCCTGAAATTGACTACGATAAAGTAGACAAAATGCGTGGAATGGATATCGTATTTGTGACAACCGCAAATACAAATGAAGAGGCAAAAGAGCTTTTATCAGCTTTTAACATGCCTTTTATTAAGAACTAATAGAGGAAGCAAATGGCAAAACTAAGTGCAGTCGAAAAGAATAAGTCTCGCCGCAAGAAAGTTGCAAAGTTTGCGAACCGCCGTGCGGCTCTGAAAACGATCGTTATGAATCGTGATCTGGCCCCTGAGGAGAGGTTCCAAGCAACTTTGAAGTTGGCAGAACTCCCCCGAAACGGCGCAAAGGTTCGTATCCGTAACCGTTGTGCTATCACAGGTCGTCCCCGTGGTTATTACCGTAAGTTTGACATGTCACGTATTGCTTTACGTGAACTTGCGTCAAATGGTATGCTCCCTGGCGTCACTAAATCAAGCTGGTAGTAGGAACAATATCATGAGTATGAGTGATCCAATAGCAGATCTGCTAACACGAATTCGTAACGCTGCAGCCGCAGGTCACGGACATTTCGTTGCGCCATCGTCTAAGGCGAAGGAAGCAGTTCTATCGGTTCTTGAATCTGAAGGTTATATCCGCGGATTTAAAGCCACCCCAACTGAAACGAATCAAAATGAGGTTCGTGTCGAATTAAAATACCTAGACGGGCGTCCCGTTTTTTCTGAGATTAAGCGCGTGTCAAAACCTGGCCGTCGTGTTTACAGCTCTTGTAATGATATGCCTAAAGTTCATGGCGGTCTTGGTGTTTATGTTGTCTCAACGTCAAAGGGTGTGATGCCTGATTATGAAGCACGTCTTCAAAATATTGGCGGCGAAATTATTTGTAGGGTATTCTAATTATGTCAAGAGTTGGAAAAAATCCGGTAGAAATACCCCAGGGCGTTGACTGCAATATTGCAGGTAACATCCTTCAAGCTAAAGGTAAAAATGGTCAGCTTTCAATGCCGATTTCTGAAGAAGTTATCATTGAAGTGAAAGACGGACACCTTCATGTACAACCACGCTCAAAGGCGAAAGCGTCTCTTATGATGTGGGGCACGACTCAAAGCCTTGCACAGAACCTTATTACAGGTGTTTCTGAAGGCTTTACAAAGCGTTTAGAAGTAAACGGTGTTGGTTATCGTGCTCAGGTTCAAGGAAGTACTCTTGTGATGAACCTTGGTTTTAGTCATGATGTTGTTGTTGATATCCCTAGCGATATTAAAATTGTTTGTGAAAAGCCAACGTCAATTGCGATTAGTGGTGCTGACCGTCAAAAAGTTGGTGAATTTGCAGCAAATATCCGTAGCTATCGTCCACCAGAGCCTTATAAAGGCAAAGGTGTTAAATACGAAGGCGAGTATATTTTGCGTAAAGAAGGTAAGAAGAAGTAATAAACATGCTTACATCTAAAGATAAATTAGCGCGTCGCTCACGACGTAATAGACACAAGTTAGCAGCCCGCCGTAACGGTTTGCCACGCTTGTCCGTGTTTCGCTCAAACAACCATATCTATGCTCAAATCATAGATGATACAAAGCGCTCGACCCTTGTTGCGGCTTCTACTATGGACAAATCCATGGCAAAAGCAAAAGCTACAGGAAATGTTGAGGCTGCTACTGCCGTTGGCAAGATGATTGCTGAACGTGCTGTATCAAAGGGCGTTGATCAAGTTGTTTTCGATCGTGGTGGATATTTGTTCCATGGTCGTGTGAAGGCTGTTGCTGACGCTGCTCGCGCTGCTGGCTTAAAGTTTTAAAGGATAGAAGAAAAAATGGCACGTCAAAATACTAGACCTGAACAAGATTCTGAAATCGTTGAGAAACTCGTTAACGTTGGCCGTGTTGCTAAGGTTGTTAAGGGTGGTCGTCGTTTCTCTTTCACAGCACTTGTTGTTGTGGGAGACGGTAAAGGCCGCGTTGGTTTCGCAACGGGTAAAGCTCGTGAAGTTCCTGATGCTGTGCGTAAGGCAACGGAAAAAGCAAAAAAGAGCATGATTCGTGTTCCTTTGCGTGAAGGACGTACTCTTCACCATGACATTACAGCAAGAGCCGGTGCGGCGAGTGTGATTATGCGCCCAGCGCCTGTTGGTACAGGAATTATTGCTGGTGGTGCGATGCGCGCTGTGTTTGAAGCTCTCGGGCTTTCAGACGTCGTGAGTAAGTCCCTTGGTAGTAACAACCGTTCTAACTTGGTTCGCGCAACATTGAATGCTTTGCAAGCAATTCAATCACCTCGTGAAGTGGCTTTAAAGCGCTCTAAAAAGGTTGGTGAAATCATCACCCGTCGCGAGGCTGGTTCTAAGACAGCTTCTGCTGAACTTAAAGGATTAGAAGACAATGAGTAAAGCTAAGAAAACAGTAACGGTAAAGCAAATCCGTAGCGCCATTCGTCGTCCAAAGGATCAAGGTCAAACCCTCGTTGGTTTGGGGTTGAACAAAATTGGTCGCGTTCGTGAGCTTGAGGACACACCTTCCGTTCGCGGTATGATTAATAAGGTTGCACACCTTGTTGAAGTCATTGAAACGAAGTAATTTCTAATAGAGTAGGTATCAGTATGAAACTGAATGAGATAAAAGATAAGCAAGGTGCACGCCTTAAATCAAAGCGTCTTGGACGCGGTGAAGGATCAGGCGTTGGTAAAACATGTGGTCGCGGTGTAAAGGGTCAAAAAGCCCGTTCCGGTGTGGCTATCAAAGGATTTGAGGGTGGTCAAAACCCTCTGTACATGCGTATGCCAAAGCGTGGTTTCAACAACAAAGACTTTAAAACAGTTTTTGGTGAGTTGAATCTCTCTGATTTGCAAGCTGCCGTTGATGCTAAGAAATTAGATGCTAAAAAAGAGGTCACTATTGAGGCTCTTAAAGCAGCTGGTCTTGTGCGTCCTGCCCGCGAGAATGTAAAAATTCTTGGAAATGGCGAGCTTAAAACAGCCTTAAACCTTGTTGTGTCAAAAGCAACAAAGTCAGCTGTTGCAGCCATTGAAAAAGCAAAAGGTAGTGTAAAACAACTTCATGTGGAGCCTGCACCAGCAGCTTCTGCGTAATATAAAAAGAATAGGGAGACACCATGTCATCTGCAGCAGAGCAGCTAGCTGCTAATTTTAACTGGTCCACGTTCTCTAAAGCAGACGATTTGAAGAAGCGGCTATGGTTTACCATGGCCGCTCTTCTTGTCTTCCGCCTTGGAGCTTATTTGCCTCTTCCAGGCATTGACGCGGAACTTATGCAAGCAATTTCGCAACGTAACTCCGGTGGTGTTTTAGGTCTTTTAGACAAATTCTCCGGTGGTGCCCTTGGAAATATGGCGATTTTTGCCTTGGGTGTTATGCCCTACATTTCTGCCAGCATTATCGTGCAGTTAATGACAGCGGTTGTGCCTCAACTGGAATCTTTGAAAAAAGAAGGCGAGTCTGGCCGTAAAAAACTGAATCAATATACCCGTTATGGAACGGTTCTTTTGGCCCTTGTTCAGTCCTTTGGTATTACCGTTGGGCTTGAAAGTATGCAGGGGAGTCCTGTTATTGATCCAGGCTTTTTGTTTAGGGTTTCCTCGGTTCTCAGCTTAACGGGAGGAACTTTGTTCCTTATGTGGTTGGGTGAACAAATTACATCTCGGGGTGTTGGTAACGGTATTTCTTTGATCATTTTTGCGGGTATCGTTTCTGGTATGCCAGGGGCTTTGGGGCAATTATTTGATCTTGGGCGAACAGGCCAAGTCTCAGCCTTCTTGATCTTTATGATTATGCTCGTGATTGCGGCAACATTGATCTTTATTGTTTATGTTGAAAGGGCGCAACGTCGTGTCCATATTACTTATCCAAAGCGTGTTGTGGGTAACCGTCAATATGGCGGTGATAATACCCATATGCCTCTTAAGCTTAATACGGCCGGTGTGATTCCTCCTATTTTCGCGAGCGCTATGTTGATGATTCCACAAACCATTGCTGGCTTTTCAGCCAATGTGGATCCTGATAGCCTTTTAGCAGGCTTTTTGGTTCATATGGGCTATGGTCGCCCGCTGTATTTGCTTTTCTTTGTGGCAATGATTGTGTTCTTTGCGTTCTTTTATACCTCCGTTGTGTTTAACCCGACGGAAAAAGCTGAAGATCTGAAAAAAGCAGGAGCCATTGTCCCAGGCTACCGTCCTGGAGAGCATACGGCAACCTACTTAGATTATATCCTGACGCGCTTGACCGTTGTTGGTGCGATTTATTTGGCAGCCATTTGTGCCTTCCCCATTGTCTTGATGAATAACTATGCTATTCCTCTTTATCTTGGTGGAACCAGCCTTTTGATTGTGGTGAGTGTGGCCATTGATACGGTAACGCAAATTCAATCCCATTTAATCTCTCATCAATACCAAGGACTGACGGGTAGAACCCGTCCTAAAAAAGGGAAGCGCAGATGAATATTATCCTCTTTGGAGCACCTGGCTCTGGTAAGGGCACACAAGCAAAAGAACTTGTTGAGGCCTTTGGCTATAAGCAATTAAGCACAGGTGATCTTGTACGAGCAGAAATAGCAACAGGAAGCACTACAGGACGCCTTATTAAGGATGCTGTGGATAAGGGAAGCTTTCCATCGGACGATGTGATCATTTCCTTGCTTGATGGGGCTTATGATGCGTCTACAGAGGGATATATTTTTGATGGTTTTCCTCGGACGCTGAATCAAGCCCAAGTGCTTGAGAGAATGTTGGCTCAGAAATCTCAGAAGGTTGATTTAATTATCCGACTCGAGGTTGCTGACGGTGTTATTAAAAAGAGAATTTTAGGGCGTTATTCCTGTAAAGAGTGTGGGGCGATTTATAATAAATATTTCAAGCCAACGAAAAAGGAAAACATTTGTGATGTTTGTCAAAGTCGTAACTTTGATGTCCGCTCTGACGATACGGCAGAGGCTATTGAGCTGAGGTTAGACACCTATAGAGCAATGACTGAGCCTCTGTTGGCACATTTTGAAGGCAGGACAAAGATTCTTAATATTAACGGAGATCAAGATCCCAAAAAGATTTTTGATCTTATAAAAGATGAAATTAAAGCCTTTCAGGAAACGAAAAAGGCAGTGTGAGGTAAAAAGAAAAACATTTAGGGCTTGACTTTTGCCCCAAATATTCTTATTTATCGTCATTAACTATTGTTTAAAAAGGAGAAGAGAGTGGCTCGTATAGCAGGTGTTAACATCCCAAGCCAAAAACGTGTTGAAATTGGTTTGAGCTATATCTTTGGTATTGGTCCTCATAAAGCCAAATTGATCTGTGATCATGTTGGTATTGAGGAAAAACGTCGTGTTAGTCAACTAACAGATGATGAAATTCTAAAGATCCGTGAGTATATTGAAAGCAACTATCGCGTTGAGGGTGACCTTCGCCGTGAAGTTTCTATGAATATTAAGCGTTTTACAGACCTTGGTTGTTACAAGGGTCTTCGCCACCGTAAGAAATTGCCCGTTCGCGGTCAACGGACCCACACCAATGCGCGCACGCGCCGTGGTAAGGCCGTTGCCATTGCAGGTAAGAAGAAATAAGTAAGTTAGCTAACGTAGGGTTTTAAAAATATGGCAAAGCCATCCGCAACCAAAGTACGTCGCCGCGAGCGTAAGAACATCAGTAATGGTGTTGCTCACATTAGTGCGACATTTAACAACACAATGATTACAATTACCGATGCCCAAGGAAATGCGATTTCTTGGTCAACGGCTGGTGCCATGGGATTCCGTGGATCTCGTAAATCAACACCTTATGCGGCTCAAATGGCTGCTGAGGATGCCGGTCGCAAAGCCATGGAACATGGTCTTAAGACCCTTGATGTTGAAGTAACGGGTCCTGGTTCTGGTCGTGAGTCCGCTTTGCGTGGTTTGCATGCCCTTGGTTTGACGGTAACATCTATTCGTGACTGCACACCTGTGCCTCATAATGGATGTCGTCCCCCAAACCGTCGCCGCGTATAAATAAATTTGTAGACCACACATTGTGGTTAAGAAGTCTTTTTTAGGAGCAGTTAAGTGATTAGAAAAAATTGGCAATCCCTTATTAAGCCTTATAAGCTTAATGTTAAGTCAAAGGACGAAACCCGTCGTGGTTCCATCATAGCCGAGCCTCTTGAGCGCGGTTTTGGTATGACATTGGGAACGGCTTTGCGTCGCGTAATGCTATCTTCCTTGCAAGGTGCAGCGGTTACAGGCATTAAGATTGAAGGTGTTCAGCACGAATTCTCCACCATCCCAGGTGTTTTAGAAGATGTTGCTGAGATCATTTTGAACTTGAAGAGTCTCGCCATTCGTAAGAATTCAGATGCGCCTCGTAAGGTTAAGCTTTCCGTTAAGAAATCTGGTATTGTAACAGCGTCTGATTTTGAAGAAACAGGTGATGTGGTTTTCCTTGACCCTGATTTCGTAATCTGCCATTTGGACCAAGGGGCTTCTTTGAGTATGGAAGTGACCATCGAGACAGGTAAAGGTTATGTGCCAGCGGCTCATTTGAAAAAAGACGATTCACCCATAGGACATATCGCTGTTGATGCGCTTTTTAGTCCTGTTAAGCGTGTTTCCGTTAAAGTTGAAGCCGCACGCGTTGGCCAAAAAACTGACTTTGACAAGTTAATTCTTGATGTTGAGACAAATGGTTCTGTTAAACCTGAAGATGCTGTGGCTCTTGCTGCTCGTATCCTTCAAGACCAATTAGTCCAGTTTGTGACATTCCAAGAGCCCGAAGATGAATTGGTTGAAGAAGAGACAACAGAGCTTCCCTTTAATCGCAATCTTCTTCGTAAAGTTGAAGAGCTTGAACTTTCCGTTCGTTCTGCAAACTGCTTGAAGAATGAGAACATTGTTTATATTGGTGATTTGGTTCAAAAAACAGAATCAGAACTTTTGCGTACACCGAACTTTGGTCGTAAGTCCTTGAACGAAATCCGTGAGGTTTTGGTTGATATGGGTCTTGAGCTTGGTTTGTTGGTTCCTGAGTGGCCGCCAGAAAATATTGATGAGCTTTCCCGTAAGCTTGAAGATAATTATTAAGATTTAGAGTTTAGGAGAATACCATGCGTCACGGAATTAGCGGTCGTAAATTTAACCGTCCTTCTGCCCATCGTAAATCAATGTTTGCAAACCTTGCAAAATCATTGATTCAGTTTGAGCAAATTAAGACAACTGTACCAAAAGCAAAGGATTTGCGTCCAATCGTTGAAAAATTGGTTACTTTGGGTAAGAAAAATACATTGCACGCGCGTCGTCAATTGATTTCAAAGCTTGGCAGCAACGAGACAACAACAAAGCTTTTGGATGTTCTAGCAAAGCGTTATGCAGATCGCCCTGGTGGTTACCTTCGCATTATCAAAGCTGGATATCGCTATGGTGATAATGCGCCTATGGCTTATATTGAATTCATCGATCGCGATCCTGCTGCAAAGCCTAAGGGTGAAAAAGAAGTTGTTGCCGATGAAGATATGGCACCTGCTACAGCAACAGCCTAAAGCCCCAATAGTTTCAGAAGTCTTTTGACTTCAATTTTAAAAGCTCCTCAGCGTTAAATGAGGGGCTTTTTTGGTTTTTAAGGCCTTGAAAAGATAGCACGGGCTTTTCCTTTGAAAAATACCTTATATAGTCATTTCAGAAATTTCAAGGCGCCATTCATGTGTTCTTCACCTATAAAACAGGAGCTCTTTCTTTTTAGCTAAGAGTCTTATCCTTTTTATATAAACTCTTTTGTTAATCCTTACGCTGCCCCTCAGTACCTTTGATGGTCCGATACCGTGGATATTTATTAGTATAGAAAATGTTTTTCTTATTGACTTTTTATTTATTTTTAAATATAAATAAGTAAATTAAGTAAAATGATTCTTTAAAATATCAATTTTCCATCATTTGTTTGTCTTTTCCATTGTTTTATTTTTCAATCTACCTGTTAAAGGAACAGATAGTTTTGGAGTAACTAAAGCCTTTAGTACAATATGGGAGGAGATAGAAGAACTCCGCTCCTTTAATGCAAGTAAATTAGAATCCTTAGACGTACATGACTCTTTAGGAAAGGTTGATCCCCAATCTGTTGAAGACGCAATGGATACGGCAAGAATTTCGATAAAAGCGGGAAATAACGGTATAGATGAATATAATATAGCCTTATTTTATTATTGTAGCGTAAGGGACACACTTGAGGATTATTATCTATCCGAGTACCTTTCAAGTAGTATGGAAATTTTATATCAGCAGCTGGTTTTAGGAGCACCTTCTATTGATTTATATTCACAAATTTCAGGTGACATTCTATCTGTTATCAACTCAATATCTACAAGCATAGTGGATGGAATAAACACTGTAACTACCGATTCAAACTCTAATGGATTAAACGATGATTTGTTAAGGTTAATATCTGAGGCAGAAATTTTTGCAGAAAAAGATCTATATACTTATTCCAGTTTTTATTTTGATGAAACGGTGGCTAACAACCCAGCTCTTTCAAAAGTTGTGGGCGGAGCGGAGAACGTATTTCTTGGGCGGTTGTTTTTTCGTGTTCTGGCGTCCTTGGAAAAAATATTTACCAAGAAAGCCTCGCTCCCTGAGGTCGAGACCATAACGGCTATACGTGATGAGGTTACCTCTAATTTTTTTCGCGGATTTGAGAATGCTTATAACAGTCATCTGATCGACCGTAAACAAAAGACTTTTAGCAATTTTTTAAAAAAGGGGCAATTTAGGTTTTCAAATTATGAAGCAGATATTCTGAAGTTAATTGATAGGCGCCTGAAAGACGTATTTGGAGACTTAGCCGAAAACTCACCTTTCGTTGTTTCTGAAGTCAATAAAACAAAAAAAACACCTATAGCACATAAGAGTTCTAAAAAGAAAAAGAAGAAAGGGCCTAAAAAAGGCAAGAAAAAGAAAGGGGCCAGTGCAAAACCTAAGAAACCGATAGGAAAAAAGAAGCAAGATCAAGAAAGCCTTGTGTCCTATGGCGCAGATGCAAATCTTTCCTCTCCTTTAGAGGAATCTCTTCCACAAGATCTAGAGTTAGATGAGGAGACAAAAATTGAAACTATAGAAGATGAAACAGACGTTATAGAGTTTGATTTTATGGAATGGTATGCACAAGAGATCTTATCTCGTTTAGTGCCAATTAATGAAAATAATGAACCCCAGCAAATAGAACCACATATGGATATGGAAGTTTTTCCTCA
>DOCA01000177.1 GCA_003503995.1 Holosporales bacterium | reverse complement strand
TCAAAATGTTGTTTCCCTCATGGGAAAGGTAAGAAATATCTTTTCTGTCGCCGTTGGGCGATATACAAAATCAGCTCAAGAGCAACGAGAGGCCTTTAAGAAAGCTCAAGAAATTTGGGAGGAAGCTGCCCAAGGGATTCTTTGCGCCTAAAATTTGGGACATAGCCCTCTTTGCGGCCAGCATAAATTAACTTGACGGTGCCGGTTTGCGTTCTTCTTCTTTTTGAAAAACATCTTGAAAGCTAGCAGAGAGGGTTGTGATTAAAAATCCATAAACAAGGATAAAGAAAAAGAAGGGGGCTTTTTTCATGGGGGTCATCTCCTGAAGGTCATATACTTTTCCAGAAGACCAGTTAGATTTTAACAATCCATGAAGAATTTCTTAACAGATCCTTTACGGATTGTTTTTGAAATGGGTGAATATAGCCTGGCTACTTGAAGGTGCGAGTCTTTTTCTAACTAAAGAGCCCCAAAGATAAGGCTCATGAGTTTGTCTAGTTCCGTTGGGTTCTTGAAACGGATTTGGACATGGCCACTTTGATCGGGTTTGAAGATAATATTGCTCTTAAGGCTTAAAGCATTGGAGAGCTCTTCTTCAAGGGCTGCAATATCTTCTCCGTCTTCAGATAGGGTGCTTTTTTGAGAGGAAGTGGCGGTTTTCTTTGGGGCTTTTGTTTCTGAAGTTGGGTTTTGATCTGTGCCATCGGAGGGTGGATTATTAAGATCAAAGGGGGCTTTATTGTAATCAGACACAAGGCGCTCTGTTTGGCGTACGCTCAAGGTTTTATCTACAATAAGTTGGGCGAGCTCTTGGGCTTTTGGAAAATTAATCAGAGCTCGGGCATGACCCGCCGAAATTAAAGAATCTCGGACATATTTTTGAACAGAATCAGGCAAGGATAGCAAACGAAGGGTGTTAGCAATGTGGCTGCGACTTTTACCAAGGGATTTCGAGAGATTGGCTTGGGTATAGTTGAATTCCGAGAGAAGCCTGTCATACCCAATGGCTTCTTCAAGAGGGTTCAAATCGTGGCGTTGGATGTTCTCAATAAGGCCACTTTCAAGGGCTTGCTTGTCCGTTAAGTGTTTGATAACAACAGGGATTGTTTTGCGGCCAGCTTCTTTTGAGGCGCGCCAACGGCGCTCGCCTGCAATGATTTCATAAAGAATGTTATCAAATTTATCCGTTTTACCCGTAGGGCGCACAAGGATAGGCTGCAAGACGCCGTTCTCACGGACGGAATCGGTCAAGTCTTGCATTTCTTCGATGCTAAAATTTGTGCGGGGTTGATAAGTTCCAGCGGTCAGCGCTGATAACGGAAGCATGGTGAGTCCCTCTTTTTTATCCAGAGGAGTCATTTGTGAGGTAGGCCCTAGAAGGCTATCAAGACCACGCCCCAGTTTGCCCCCTTTTGGGGGGAGGACAGACGCTGCGGAAGAGGATTTGGTGGGTGTTGTCGATTGCACAACGGTCAAGTCAGGCATTTTCTCAGGTGTGGAAGCAACAGGTTTTCCAGTGGATTTTGTATTAGGCTGCGACATGGGTAATCCCCTGTTTTGTAATAATTTCAGAAGCAAGATTCATATAAGCAAGGGAACCAGGAGATCTCACATCATAAATCAAAACTGGCTGACCATGGGAAGGGGCTTCACAGACTTTAACACTGCGAGGAATCATAGTTCTAAAGACTTTTTGGCCAAAGTGCTTGCGGACATCTGCTACTACAAAGTCACATAAGCTACTGCGTCCATCATACATGGTTAGTGCAATACCTAGCATATCTAGGTAAGGATTAAGGTGTTGCTGAATGCGCTCGATAGTGTTGATAAGTTGGCTTAGCCCTTCTAAGGCATAGAACTCGCATTGGAGGGGAATGAGAACACTATGGGAGGCCACAAGAGCATTAACAGTTAACAAACCAAGGGCTGGCGGGCAGTCAATCATGACATAGTCATAACTACTTTGCTGTGATTCAATAACGTCACGCAGCTTAAATTGTTTGCGGTCGATTTTTGAAAGGTCATGTTCGAGGGCAGCTAAGTCGGGGGAAGCGGTGATTAAATCAAGCCCTGGAATTTGGGTGTTGCGAATACAGTCTTGGATGGGGTTGTCTTCTAAGAGAGCTTCGTAAATGCCTGCTTTTTCAAGGCGATCATAGGCACCAAGGCCTGTTGAGGCGTTGCCTTGAGGATCAAGATCAATAAGCAAAACCTTTTGCCCAACAGCTGCAAGGGCCGTTGCTAAATTGACCGTTGTAGTTGTTTTACCAACGCCACCCTTTTGATTGGCAACAGCTATGACTTGCATTTTTAATAACCTTTTTTACATCACAATAGAAGTGGAAAATTTCCATCTTCAGTGTAACAAGCTCCCTCTATAAATGCATCCCCTATTTTTAAAAGGATGCCCTTATAAAGACACTGTTGCTTCTTTGAGCCACGGCAGTGTTTCAGCTTCCACTTGATCTTTAAGAGCTTTATAAACCCGTTGATGATAAGAATTGACCCAAGAAATTTCATCGGCCGTTAGCAAGGATTGGTCCATTAAAGACGTATCAAGAGGCGCTAAGGTTATTGTTTCAAAACACAACATATTTTGATCTTCATCGGTGTAGTTTTCTTTTGCAACACGGTTTACAAGAACAAGGTTTTCAATACGAATACCATATTCTCCTTGCTTATAATACCCAGGCTCATTGGATAGAATCATACCTGATAACAAAGGGACGGTATTGGGAAGCGGAGAGATGCGTTGTGGCCCTTCGTGAACACCAAGATATGAGCCCACACCATGTCCTGTGCCATGGGCGTAATCGCAACCAATTTGCCACAGATGATAGCGGGCTATGGGATCTAGTTGAGAACCG
The DNA here is from genome assembly GCA_003503995.1 of Holosporales bacterium. Taxonomy (GTDB): domain Bacteria; phylum Pseudomonadota; class Alphaproteobacteria; order Caedimonadales; family UBA9215; genus UBA9215. The sequence continues at coordinate 3,636 of DOCA01000177.1, read as the reverse complement.
ACGGTTCCCTCGGGGAAGCGCACTTTTGCAAGGGCTATGTGGCCTTTAAGGACACGAGTATAACGATCCTTTTGCTCCGCTGAGGGTTTTTTATTTAAAGAAAGGGTGCGTGTAATGTCCGTTGTGCCGTCAAGGTATTGCCCTCCTGAGTCCAGCAAAAAGATATCATCAGGTTGCAGTGTGCGGTTTGATTTTTCATCGACGCGATAATGAACAATAGCACCGTTAGGACCAGACCCTGAAATAGTATCAAAGCTATACCCTTGGAAAAGATCTTGGCTTTGGCGGTATTGATAAAGTTTTTCAACAATATCAAGCTCTGTCAGGGTTTCATGATGAATAGCTTGCTCAAGCCACGCCAGAAGATTGCTAACTGCTGCGCCGTCACGTACGTGGGCATTTCTTGTTCCTTGGCGTTCTGTTTCATTTTTACAAGCTCGGGGAATATTGCAAAAATCATCAATAATTAAGGCTTTTCCACCCTTTTGTTCGATGGCCTCCAGCATTTTCATTGTGCCATTGGATTTATCAAGGGCGACAATTTTCTTCGCAGTTTTTTTGGCTATGGTTTTAAATGTTTGGTCGTAATCCTCCAAATCAACATGGCCTTTAAAGTAAGCTTTTAAGTTTGGTGTGTTTTGGCAGGGATGAACAAAAAGTGAGCAAGGCCCTGTTACAGGCACATAGGCATATAAAGAGGCTGCAGGAGTCACAAGGCGTTTGGGTGCTCTAATATTAAAGAGCCACGCGATACTCTCAGAGTAATTTAAGAAAAACCCATCTACCTTTTTTGCGCTCATAAGGTCACGGATAATAACGAGTTTTTGTTCAAAGGAAACCCCTGCATACTCTGTGGAATGGGGAATAACATTAGGTGTCTCTAAGGGGAGGCGGTCTTGCCAAAGAGTATGCAGGGGATTGCTCGAAAGAGGTTCTAAGAGGAGGCTCTGTTTTTTGAAGGCTGCAGCGAACCTATCATACTCCCCTTTTGAGAGCAAAAGAGGGTCGTAGGCAATTTTATCTCCTTTTTTCAAGCCTTGGCTGATCCACTTTTCAATACAGTCCACGGTGTAATTTTCATAAGAAAAAAAGGTTGAGTCGACTTCTTGTTCAGCTTGGAGCGTATAGCGTCCGTCCACAAAAATAGCAGCATCTGGCGTATTGACTTTTAGAGCGGCAAAGCCGGCGCTCCCAGAAAAGTCGGTCAAGTACTGAACAAGATTGTCTCGTTCGGCACAGTACTCACTGCGATGTGCATCAGTTTTAGGGAGGATAAAAGCGGCAAAGCCTTCTGTTCGTAAGGATTGACGACAAGCGTCCAAAAGAGCAGCTTTTGAAAGGGAGGATTTTTCTTGAAGAGAGGCTGGCTGTGTCATAATCTACGCTACTTTCTGAAGGTTTTTAGGAAGGGTTATGGTAAATTCTGTGAACTTTCCCAGTTCTGTATCGAGCAAAAGTTTACCGTGATGTTGCTGAACAATAATCTCAAAGCTTAAAGAGAGGCCAAGACCTGTGCCTTGTCCAGCAGGCTTTGTTGTGAAAAAAGGATCAAAAAGTTTTTTCTTTACCTGGTTTGTCATGCCAAGCCCATTGTCACGGATCTTTATAGTAATTGATTCTGAATTATCTATGGTTGTGACCGTAATTTGAGGAGAATACCCCTCAATATTCTTTTTACTTTTTTCATGCAAAATATAGCACGCATTGTTGATCATGTTTAAGAAAACACGTCCTAAGTCTTGGGGATAAACGGAAATTTCTCCAAGAGTTGGTGCATAATGTCGGCGTAATTTTGGGGTAAATCCTTTTTGCTTAAAGGACGCAAGGCCAAGCAAGATATTTTCATCTAACAATTCTTGTAAGTTTATGGGTCTTAAAGCTTCTTCACCGCCATGGGCATGAGTTAACATAGAATTCACAATGGCATCAGCACGTCTGCCATGCTCATCGATTTTTTCCATGTTTTTGAGTAAGTGGTTTGAGAGTTCCAATAGCGTTTCACGCTCTGTTTTATCAAGTTTCTCAGCGATGCTATTAATGCCTTCAGAAATTTCTTCTCCAAAAATTTTAGAGTTTTCTGCAAAATTCACAATAAAGTTTAAGGGATTACGAATCTCATGAGCAATGCCAGCTGTAAGAGATCCCAACCCTGCCAATTTTTCTTGGGTAATAATTTGAGACTGTGCTTTTTTTAGATCTATAAAAGCTTTTTCTAATTGCTTGTTTTTCTTTGATAAATCAATAGTCCTCTTGGCAACCTGATCATCTAGTTTATTAATATGTTTTTCTAATTTTTCAACAAGAGCTTTATTTTCACCAAATACATTAGAAATAGCGTGAAACCATGGTGCCCAAGGTTCGCTTATCGTACTTAACTCGTTTTCTTTGACTTCCCCTTGTTTTTCAATATGGCGTACTAAGAGACTAGCTGGCGTAATAAACTCACGGGCAATGAGTCGATTAGCAACAACCAAAAAGATTGTGGTGAAAAGGATAACGAGTAAAAGACTTGGGAGAATATTCTTAAAAGTTGTAATGGTTATGGCTTTGTTTTCCACATAGTAAATGACTTGCCAAGGAGCGAAAGAGGTATGTGCCACATAAATCCAATAATCACCAAGGCGTGTGAGGGTGGCATCGCTTACTTTAATAAAGTGTTCTAGGGGCAAGTCTTGAGGGATAATGTTTTCAAGGTGGGCTATTTCTTTGCGACTACCTTCTTGGACAGCTAAGTCTGCAATGACTGTATTATGGTCGTTAATGACCAGAAAATTACCTTGGTTGTGATGAAGGCTTTCCACGAAAAAATCCACAGAATCAAGGGTAAAATCGATACCGACAACCCCTTTGTAGGTCATGCCTTTATAAATAGGAGCAGCACAGGTCACAAGGAGGGCATTTTCTACGGGAGAGAGAAAAACATCTGTCCAAAAGACTTTATCCTCTCGGTTGTTGGCAGGAATAGAACGTAGATAATATTCTTTTTTATACAAGCTAGAATCGAATTTTATATCTTGGTACTCACTCCAGGGATAGCGAAAATAAAAGTCATTTTTAGAGGTGTAATGAAATCCTGTCACGCTCTGAATGCTGTTTTTCAGAACGCTCACAAGGGGCATGAGAGAGAAGGCCATTTGGAGCTCTTTCCACGTGGCTTCTTTCAAATTTGAGGTGTGTCCTTGCCCTACTAGAAGGCCATAAGGGTTCCCCTTTCCACCCTTTGTGGCTAAATAATAGGTGCTTTTCCCAGATATATCCTTCATTTCCAAGTGATTACTAAACATTTGGAGTTCTTGTTCTAAAAATTTTCGGGCCTGACGTTGCATGGCTTTAACTGCATCGTAACGGACTCTCAAAACATTGTTAAAGGCTTGTGTTTGTTCCAGCAAGCGCAGATTCATGTTTTGAATATTGGCTTCATAATTATCATTATAAAGAAAGGTAAAAAGAATCGCAGCAGAGATGGTGACCGATCCGTAAACAAGGGAAAGAATTCGGTTGAAGCGTGAAAAGAAACTTTTGCTCTGTATGGGCTTCAGCGTTTATCTCCCTGTTTTCTCAACGCATTTTGGCGGTTTACTTCATTCCTTAATGAGGTTACAAAGATCGATTTAGCCAATCAGCTAGGGCTTGCTT
>DOCA01000030.1 GCA_003503995.1 Holosporales bacterium | reverse complement strand
ACAACTTTTAGCTATATCTCATATAGCCCCAGTTGCTGCTTAATCGAGCACTTAGGTTCTCAATATCTTCCGACACTTTTTTAAGCTCCTCTCGCCTGTTTCTAAGAAAAGAAACTTGTTCTTCCTCATCGAGAATGGTTGGAGTTATTGCCTCTATGGTGCTTTGCCGATCTTTATAATGTGTAAGTATTCTTTTTGAATTCTCGTTGGGTTCTTCCCCTTTCCTTGTACTACGATGAGATTCACCGTCAGGTGAAGAGTCATGATAGCACTCAGTGGCTGTTGCCTGTAGAAAGACAGATGCCATTATAAAGATGGTCAGGGTGAGAAATATACTGCATTTAGGCGTCCTGTTCATATGTGTATTATCCCCTTGGGTGGCTTTTCTCATAAACACGGGCCAAGTGACTGGGATCTATTTTGGTATAGCGCTGTGTGGTAGACAAAGAACTGTGACCAAGGAGCTCTTGAATTGAGCGGAGATCAGCGCCATTTTGAAGGAGATGAGTTGCAAAACTGTGACGTAACGCGTGAGGAGTTGCATTTTCTGGCAAGCCCATGGAAAGGCGTAGATGGCGCAGTTGTCGTTGGGCAACTGCAGGATTAAGGGGGCCTCCTCGTTTTCCAATAAATAAGGGAGCCGTTGGGCAGTTTTGTTGAGGATGCTTAGTGAGATAATCTTTAATTTTCTGCGTAATAAAAGGGAGGAGGGGGACAAGACGTTCTTTGTTGCCTTTGCCTTTTATGGTTAAAAAACGGGTGGCATTTTTGACGTCATCAATGGAGAGGTTTAAAGCTTCTGAAATGCGGAGTCCGCATCCATAAAGGAGTGTAAAGAGGGTTTGATCACGGGCCTCAATCCAAGGCTCTTGTTCGTCAAGGGAGGAGTCACTGGTAAGAGCAACGGCTTCATCGGTATTTAGGGGGCGGGGGAGGCTGCTTAGAAATTTTGCTGAGCGTAAGGTAAGAATATCTTTATTCTCAATGTCATGATTTTTCTTAAGATATTTGAAAAAAGTTTTTAAGGCTGAGGTAGCCCGTGCATTAGAGCGATGACTCACCCCTTTTGAAAGGCGGTGGGCTAGAAAGCTTCTGAAGTCTCGGAGCTCAAGTGTTGAGAGATCTTTGAGTTTTAAGGACCCGTTATGGTGTTCTTGTTGAAATTCGAAAAAGCCTTTTAAATCGTGGAGATAGTTTTTAACGGTATGGTCAGAAACCCGTCGTTCAAAGAGTCTGTTTTTTATCCATGACAAAAGAGCCTCTTTTAAATCAGGGGCAATGAGGCCCCCAAAAGGGGCAATAAGATATTCAGGAGCTATCATGTGGGCTTCATGTCAACACAAACTTAAATCACTATAGTGTGGCACAAAAAAAGCCCCCCATCAATTCAGATGGAGGACTTTTACTTTGGTGGGTAAAGTTATAAAAAAGGGTTAGGCAACCGCTTTCATAGCTGTATCCACAAGAGCTTTAAAAGCGCTTGGGTTATGAACAGCAAGGTCAGCCATAACTTTACGGTCTACATCAATACCGGATTTTGTAATGCCGTTAATGAAGGCCGAGTATGTTATACCGTGCTCACGAACAGCGGCGTTAATGCGTTGGATCCAAAGGGCGCGGAAATTGCGCTTACGGGCTTTACGATCGCGGTAAGCATATTGCAAACCTTTTTCAACGCTTTGCTTGGCAACGCGGTAACATTTACTGGAACGGCCGCGATAGCCTTTTGCTAATTTTAGAATTTTTTTGTGACGGGCATGTGCCGGTACAGCTCTTGTAGCTCTTGTCATGGTGTTAGTCTCTCTTTAAGAATAAATTTATTAATGTCGTATCCGTTAAGGCTTAGTCGCCATAAGGCATAAATTTACGAATCACTTTTGCGTTGGATTCACACATAACAGTGGTTCCACGAGCTTGACGAATGAATTTTTTAGTTCTTTTGATCATTCCATGACGCTTGCCAGTTTGGGCCATTTTTAATTTGCCGGTCGCGGTAAGCTTGAAGCGTTTTTTGACGCTACTTTTTGTCTTCATCTTGGGCATTTTATCTCTCTTTCACGTTAGAGGTTTCATCATCAAAAAGGTAATTAGGCAGCCCTATATATACAGCCATGTACCTCAGACCTTTATCTCTAACAAAGTTGCCTTGAAAAATCAATAGTTATTCTGTGCTTTAAAGACGATTAAACAGAAGGGGCTGGATTTTGGGATTCTTATTTGGTATCAGTAGAACTATGACAGATATAAAAAATAAGATTGATGCCTTCTCCTCTTGTAGCGAGAAAGCACTCACAAATTCTTGGAAAAAAACGAGTCGCGGGGCACTATGACGTATATAAAAAACAAAATTGACGGCACCTCTTCTCGCAGTGAAAAAGCAATTCCCAACCCCCTAAAGCAAACTGTTCGTGGTTGGTTGGTTGTAGCTTGCGGCGCCTTATTTTACCTCTATCAATTTATGATCCGAGTCTCACCCAATGTAATGAATGATGAACTTATGATGACTCTGTCCATTGATGCGGCAGCTCTTGGTGGCATCATGGGTGTTTATTATTGGTCTTATACGGCCATGCAGATTCCCCTTGGTTTAACCATGGATCGATTGGGACCTCGTTTTTTCCTTTGTGGCGCTGCGGTTTTATGTGCTTTTGCAAGCTACCTTTTTGGCCACACAACTGATGCTTTTGTGGCGGCAGTTGCGCGCTTTATGATGGGAGCAGGATCGGCCTGCGGTCTTATTGGGACGATTAAACTCGGAACCATTTGGCTAGAGCCTAAACATGTCGCAAAGGTAACAGCGATGACGATGCTTTTTGGTACACTAGGAGCAACCCTTGGAGGTGCGCCTTTAAAGATTTTGCTTTTAAATGTAGGGTTGGCTCATACCATGGAGATTCTGGCACTTATTGGTGTTGCCGTTGCCGTTATCATTTATTTCGTTGTGAGTAACGAGCCTGAACTTGATCACCATGATGAAATCCCAGACCTTTATGCCAACAGAAATCCGTTCATTGATATTTTAAAAATTTTAAAGACACCTCAAGCTTGGGTTGTCGCAGTTTATGGCATGATTATGTATATTCCAATTACGACCATCGGTGTTGTTTGGGGAGTATCTTATGTGGAACATGCGGTTGAAACCTCAGAAACCATTGCTGCTTCCGTTGTTTCTGCTATGTTTATTGGTGCTGCTCTTGGAAGTCCTGTTTTTGCCTTTTTGTCAGACTTCTTAAAGAAACGAAAACTTCCCATGTTGATAGGTACCATCATAACCTCAAGTGTTTGGCTTACTATTTTCTTGGGTGACCTTCCGTTAAGCTGGCTCTATGTTCTCTTCTTTATTGCAGGCTTTGCTTATACAGCTAAGGTCCTTACCTTTGCGAGTATTGTTGAAATTATGCCTTTAAAGATGAGCGGGATTTCTCTTGCCTTTGTGAACATGATTGTGATGACAACGGGTATTATTTTCCACCCTGTGATCGGAGCTCTTATTGATTATCATTGGGATGGACAAATGACTGACACAGGTATTCCTGCTTATACGACTGGAGATTACCGCTTTGCGTTGTTGATCATTCCAATTTGTTTAATTTCGTCAGCTATTGTTCTTTGGTTCATGAAGGAGACTCACCCAGAACGCAAGAAAACAGATCATAAAGTGCCTCAGGAGTATGGTGCTATTATTGATACGGACGTTTTATAGTTGGTTTTTTGGCGTTGAGCTTAAAATGAAAGACGGTTCTATGGCGTTGACTTTAGGGCCGTTTTTTTTATTTTAAGATTTGGTTTTCATGCCTTATTTATTTATTGCTGAAAAATAAACGTTTTCAAGGACAGATTAAGCTCTTTCTATGTGTTTAAAGAAGAGGAGCGCGCTCCGATTGTGTCGACTAAAAAAGAACTTGATCAATAGGATCTCTCTCTTTAAAGAGAGTGAAAATGCCTTATTGATGGCCTATGCTTTAAAAGGAGCTTCCTGCAGGAAAGTTTAAACAAGTCTTCTAAAGCCAATTTTAGTCTCCGTTATTAAGCTTTGAAAAGAATAAAGAGGGCTGTATAGCTAACCCTTTTTGCGCTTACACTTTGTTGCTGCGCTTCGTGCCTATAAGAATAGGCGTTGTCGCTGACGCCTCGTGTACACACAAAACTAATCAACTATAGGCCTCAAATATTGCTAGCCTTTTCAAACTCTTAATAAATAAAATGTTGCATATTTATTTCAAAAAGTCAAATTTTTGAGGTGCTTTTGGACAACTGTATTGTTTTTTTATTGTTAGGAATTCTTCAAGATGCGCTCTTTTTGGCGCTGCCAATCCCTTTGTTTGTCTGCTTCTCGCTTGTCGGTCTTCTTTTTACCGCTGGCGATGCCAAGGAGAAGTTTGACCAGGCCGCGTTTATTAAAATACATCTTTAAAGGGATTAAGGCGATGCCTTGGCGTTTGATGGCTGCAGACAGTTTATTGATTTCTCTCTTTTTAAGAAGTAGTTTTCGAGGGCGCCTTGGCTCGTGGTTAAACTGGTTGGACATTTTATATTCTGGAATATTCGCGTTAAAGAGGTAAAGGTCTCCTTGCTTTTCTCCTGCATGGGACTCCACAAGACTTACTCCGCCTTGCATGCGAATGGATTTTACTTCTGATCCCAGCAGCATAATGCCAGCTTCTAAAGAATCTTCGATGGTGTAGTCATGACGGGCTTTGCGGTTCTCTGCAATATAGCCCTCGGTTCTTTTTTTCTTAGCCATGATGTGTCCCTAAGGAAGAGGCATAAAGATAATGAAGGCCTGCATGATCTATGGCTTGATCAACGGTATCTTTTGCAGGTTTTGTAAGTGTCGTTAGGGGCTTCCTGACATCGGGTAAGCAGAAACCAAAGCGAGACAAAGCATACTTTGCTGGGGCTGGATTTGATTCCACGAACATCGCACGATGCAGAGGGTTTAAAAGAGTACGTGTTTCGCTTAAGCGCGTAAGATCCCCATCGCACCAGGCTTTCCATTGAGTTGCCACAAGATTAGGAGCGACGTTTGAGCTCACAGAAACAACACCGACGCCACCCTGCGCAAAATAAGCTGGCGCTGTTGCATCTTCACCGCTTAAGAGCGTAAAACTGGCAGGAAGTTTCTCGAGCAAAGTTGAGGGCCTTGTGAGGTCTCCCGTCGCATCTTTTAAGCAAACAATGCGGGGGAGTTTTGCAAGCTCAATAACTGTTGCATTATTAATATCTCGCGCACTTCGCCCTGGGTTGTCATAAAGAACAATGGGTGTTGTGGTATTATCATGGATTGCTTTGAAATACTCGTAAAGGGCTGCTTGGGTTGGTTTCATATAAGGAGGAGTGACAACCATAAGGCCATCAATTTTAGAGCCATCTACAGAAAGGCTTTCCGCTTGCTTTGTTAGAACAAGAGTTTCATCCAGAGTGAGAGCGCTTGTACCGGCAATAACAGGCACGCGTTTATGGGCAACTTCAAGAGTGGTTTCAATGACTTGTTTTTGTTCATCGTGAGAGAGAAAAAAAGCCTCCCCCGTACTCCCACAGACAACTAATCCATCGATGCCTTCTTTGATTTGCCAGTCCACAAGATGGCGCAAAGCGTCAAGGTCAATTTTCCCTTCTTTATAGGGGGTCATAAGAGCAGTCAAAGCACCTTTAAACATTGTTGAAATCCTCAATTATAATCTATTCACAAATAGCGGGAAGGGGAGTACCCTGTAACTATGCAAAAATATATTTTTATTTTCTCCCTTTTTATAGCATCTCAAGCCTTGGGCGAAAACCCTGAAGTTTTGCGTTGCTCAGAGGCTGCCATAGCCTTCAAAGAGAAACAGTATGCTAAGGCCCATGAGTTAGCTCAAAAGACTTGTCCTGCTTTAAAAGACCTCTCAAGGTGGAAGCAACTACGGTACGCTCAAGGGGATGTAAATTTTTCTGATTATGTTGCCTTTGTCGAGCACCATGGCCACTGGCCTTGGATTGGAGATGTGCGCAAAGCAGCCGAGCGATTCCTATCTTTTGAAACACCGCCAAGGCAAGTTATTAAGTGGTTTTCAATTCACCACCCCAAAAGCTTTGAGGCCCTTGAAATTTATTTAAAGGCTCTTAAAAGGCTCAACAAACGTGACCTTTATAAGAGTATTATTTTAAGGGAGTGGGAGCGGATGTCCTTAACTCTTGACCAAGAGGCGCGCCTTTTATCCCTTGGAGAGGGGGTGATCAGACAAGAGCAGCACTTGAAGCGCCTCAAACATTTCCTCGCGAAAAAACAGTATCAGGTGGCGCGGCGGCAAATTGATCGCTGTACCCCAAGTATCCATTCTTACCTGAGGGTTCGCCTTGCCTTTTGTGAAGGCCGAGATGAAGCGCCGCAACTCTACACAAATTTAAAAACCCATGAACGGCGGCGCTTGGATATTATTGAAGACTACTTTTCTTACCTTCAAAATAAGGAATCGCCTCAGTCTTATTCCTTTATCGAAAAGCATAAAGCTCTTCTAGAGCAAGCACCTGAACGTTTTTGGCGCTTGCGTTACATCGTGGCCCGTGATGCTTTGGTTATCAAGGACTATGAAAAAGTCTTTAAGGCTTTGGATCATCGTGGTCTCACCAAAGGGCAGGGATATATTGAATCTCAGTACCTCCTAGGTTTTGTGGCTTTGCGCTTTTTAGACGACCCTGATTTAGCTTTGCGCTATTTTGAACCTGCTTATAAGCACCTGACTAATGCAGGCCCTTTGGCTCGTTTTGCTTATTGGATGGGCAGAGCTTATGAAAAGAAAGGGAACATGACCCAGGCTCAAAAATGGTTTGGAAAAGCAAAAGAGCACCCTCAAACTTTCTATGGCCAAGAGTCTTTTAAGGCCACGGATCAAGATCTTGAACTTTCTTTCTTTCGCCTACACTATAAAGAAGAGGAGCGTGAGAAAGTTCTAACACATCCCTTTGTGCGCTATACCCAGCTCTTAAAGTCCCTTGAATCCCATCAAGATATTGCTCCGTTTCTTTATAAGATTTATTACACTTTAAAGGGGAATGGAGAGAAAAGAGCTTTCCTTGACTTTTGTCACCGTGAATATCCCGAATATGTTTACGATATGGCGCGTTTGATGGGGGTAGTTTATGTTTATAAAGAAACTTACCCCGTTTTGCCTGAAACAAAGGGTGCACAAGATCCAGCTTTAATTAATGCAATTATCCGTAAAGAAAGTGGTTTTAACCCTTATGCAATTAGTGGGGCTGGTGCGCAGGGGCTTATGCAGCTTATGCCTAAAACGGCACAAATTATCGCAAAGGATATTGGTCTTAAAATAGATGTAGCAGATTTGACAAAGAACCCAGAGGTGAATGTTAAATTGGGCACGGCTTACTTTGAGCAAAAGCTAACACGTTTTCAAGGCAATAAGGAAATCACCTTGTCTGGTTATAACGCGGGGCCTCTTTATTCTGATAAATGGCTCAAGCGTTATGGGGATCCAAGGCTAGGAGAAATTGATCTTTTGACATGGATAGAGCTTATTCCTTTTTCTGAAACGCGCTCTTATATTCGCCGTGTCATGGCGAACTATGGGGTCTATCAAAAGCTTCTGGCGGATTAATTTCTGCTGCGATGAGAGTACTCCTTATTTTTTTTCAAAAAAGAAGCGTTTATTTGTTGACACTTCGGAGAGGTCAGTCTATAACGCTATTACTGGGTTCGGGAAACGGGTTTGGGAGCAGAGATTGGAAGAGATTTTAATTTATGTTTTCAGGTTGAGTTTTGCGTTTCACCGGATGTTTTATAAGATCGTAAATATATAGAAGGTTTACATGGTTAGCTCAGGCTAAAATCTTCTTACTTTGTTCCTGAACGTCGTTAGGTTGTGTTTTTATGTACGAAAGTACACTTCAACACCCCTGCCTAGTTCAGAAAAAAATTAAGAAGATTTATTTATCTTGGGTTAACAAATGTAAGCCGACAAGTAAATTTGACATCTTTAATGGTCTTGTATCATTAAAGAGGTTTGAATTAAACTTACGTAAAACGTTAATTTTTTAGTTTTAAAAAATAAGCATATTCATTTTATTTTGTGTCATGGTTGTCAAAATTAGAACTGAGTTCCCGGAGTGTATTTTTATACATGAGGAAACGCAGGCTCGTGGTTTTGGCGAAGCAGGGCGCAAAAGAGAGTGGATAGTACGCAAGCTTTGTTAATTTCAAGTGAGTAACTTGCTAAAATGTTTTGTTATTTAATAACGAACACGTAAGCGAGGATTAAACATGAGAGTTTGATCCTGGCTCAGAACGAACGCTTGCGGCGTGCTTAACACATGCAAGTCGAACGAGAAAGCCCCTTCGGGGGTGAGTAAAGTGGCGCACGGGTGAGTAACGCG
>DOCA01000173.1:1163-10804 GCA_003503995.1 Holosporales bacterium | reverse complement strand
TGTCCCAAAGTGACTATACTTCAAATGGTACAGAAAAAAGCCACGTAGATATGCGGGCTAAAACCCTTAATTTTTAGAGAGGTTTAATTGGGACAGATTATCGCAATTTCTATTTTCCTACATTGAGTAAAGAAAAGGGTCGGTTTCTTTACTCTTCAATTTCCGAAATTTAATGAACGTGTTTATTGAGGTTGGATGGTTAATAAACACTGGTAAAGTTTCAAAGGAAACTTTTTGGTCATGTAAAGGACTTTGTTAACTTCCTCCTAAGAAAGCTAAGTTTACTTATCTTTCTCCCATTTAAGATCCTTCAATTCAAGATTCATTTTAGGAAAGCCTGTTAGCACAATATAACCACCTAAGAGTGGAACATCTTGGATTATAAAAATGTATAGCCTATTTTCAAATATTCCTGATATAAAATAATGTTCGCTGTTAGGTCTTTTTCTAATTTCTAAGTCTTGAGAATATAAAACAGCTACTATCAATTCCAACATTTCTGTTTTTGAGTTATAGATAGGTTCAAAAACTGGTGTCCCTGGTTTATTTCTAGGGAGGACATCTGCTAATTTCCTCTCTAGGTCTTGTATAGTGCCTGGTTTAATAGAGACCATTCTCCTTTTATGTTCTAGTTCCTCCGCAAGATTGGGGTCAGCGGCATTCTCAGGATTGTCTACGAACTCCTGAAGTTTAATGAGTCCTTTTTTAGCTTTACGAAGGCTCTCTTTCAATTTTTTTCTATTATTTCCCTTAAAATGATCTCCTATGTGAGACCCGCTACTATTGAAGATGTCATGGTTTTGTTTATGTAGCTCGTTCACTAGAAGTTCTATAGCATATGCTTTTTCCTGACCCTCGAGATAATCAGTAGGTATTTCGTTGGTATTTGATGCATGTGAATTGTTTTGACTAAATAAAACTAAAACTAAAAAAAATAAAAAGTTCATGAGTTTTTCCTCTTGTTGCTTATTAACTAACTTTAATAGAAAAGAGTAAAGTTTTTATTAAAAAAGCCCAGCTGTATACATCCGGAACCGTGGTGTAAAAATCTTGATGTGAATCGAGAAGGTGAGTCATATTAATTGGGGTCGCGTTCGGGAACCTACAAATATGCACAATCTGAGATTTAACTTACCTTAAGACCCCCCATGAAACACCAGATGATATTAAAGAAGGAATACTCTTGGAGGTTGGTTTTGATAAAGTTGAGCCACATCGACCAGTCACTATAAGCTCTTGGGCCTATGATTATGCAAAAGAAAAGAATTTGGAGTACATTGATAACAGGGCTAGAGATGTCCCATGTTACCTTCCTAGCTACACATTTGTTGAAAAACTACATGCAATTAACAAAAAATTTGAACAAGAGCAGAATAGAAAAGGTTTCGATGCTAATTTTATGCGTCACTATTATGATCTTTACAAGCTTTTACAGGTTAAAGAAGTGACTGACTTCATAGGCACAAAAGAATACTCTGAATACAAAAAAGTAAGATTCAAAGATAGAGAATTAAACCAAGCTAGTCGTCTTGATGATCCTAACGCTTTTAATGCCTATGAAGAGCGTTATGAAAAAAGCAAAACCCTCTATTATAAAGACAAGCCACAGTTTGGAGAAATCATGAAAACCCTCAGAGAATTCTCAAAAGATATCTCCTCATAAAAGGGAGTAAGTGATTTTGGGGTATGAAGCCCAGTGGAGCAAAAAGTCGCGATAAGGATTCTTGGTAACAACCCTTTGTGAGAACGAGGATGAGGTGAATTTTCTTTGACGGAAACAAACGCTTTCGGGTTCTTAATAACACTTCTCAAAATTTAATTCTCATATATAATCTTCTTCATGAGTTTTGAGATAGAGGCTTTCGACACCCTAAAGGACATAAAAAATACTATGAATAAATTATCAATATTACTCCTAGCCCTTGTTTCTTTTGGGATAATTATGCCTTCAAATGCAAATGAAAATTCTGAAAAAATTGCGACGCTTTTAGGTCCCCTGTTAACTGAATCGTGCAATATGAGTGTCCCGTTAAAGCAAAAAGTAACATGGTCCCATGATAAACTTGTGAATAATCTAAGGGAGGCATTTTCTGAGAAAGAATTAGATCAAATTATTTCCTATCATGAAGAAATGGGTGGGGAAGAATTTGTGGGCAAGATTGTTTTTTTGACGTCCAAAATGACGCAAATGATGGAAAGCCTAGAGGTTCCAGTTTATGAAAAAATTGCTATCAGCCACGAACATAGCTCCCTACTGGATGAAGAAATGAAGAAGAAAAAGATAGGAGTTCTGTTGGGAAGTGCTTATATGGAAGCATTCATGCCTGATATAAATGACTCTATTTTCAAAAAAGCGACTAAATTCAAAAACAAAGCTAGTTTGTATTTAAAAAGTATTGCTGCTGCCCAATATACTTTGACTGAGCAAAGGAAGATAATGGCCTTTGAAGGCTCATCTCTCGGAAAGCATCTTTCGGAGGTTGTTGGTAAATCATTTACTGTTGCTCCAATACCTACATAAAGTGTTACAATGATTTAGCATTTGCCTTTGATAAGCTAGGCTTATGGCGTCCAAGTTACAAAGGTACAAATTGCGACATAGGAATTATGAATAATTTTTTTATAATTTCCAGAAAGGAATAGTGAATAATGTCAAAAGTTAATTTGAGTGAATTTATTGAAAATACTTTGGTAGAAATTTCAAAAGGCGTTAAGGGCGCCAACGAAAAAATAAATGCTACCAAAGAATACACTGACGCAGTTTTTAACTTACGGGCCAATAAAGGAGATTCAAAAACTGTAAAGGGTATAGAATTTGATGTTGGCATTACAGCTGAAAAGAATGCTAAAGGTTCGATGGGTTTAATGGTAAAGCTTTTTTCATTATCAGGTGGGGTAAGTGCTGAAAAAGGTGCAAAAACAGAAGATATTCAAAGAGTTAAATTTGAAATAGGTATTGATAGAGCGTATGATGGGATATCAAAGTAACTGCCTTCATGAACATCATCTTACCGTCAGAAAACAAGAGTGATCGCTTAGGTCGTTGAAAACAAACGATTTTCCAGCCATCATTTTCCATAACATACATTATGCGACTAATTTTAGTTGCAGATTCGTGATCTATTAATCATCTAAATCTTAAAGTAGTTCCCTGCACTTTCCCGCAAATTACCCCGATTCCGCCCACTTTTATTTAAGGTTCTTGATAAGTTGTTTATTCAAGATTTTAATTATTATGAATCGATTCTTATTATCCGTCTGAGATCTTTTGTCTTTCCTCGATTGTAGTGCTTTGTAGACCTTCTCAACCGCCATCAGAGCTTCTTCAATATACTTTTTCCTTTGAACGCGTGGTTTCGTTAGCAAATATTCCACCATTTCAACTTTAGCCGCTCTGGATGCAATAGTTAATAGGTTTTCTTTTCTACCATCAGAACTTTTCCTATACTTTTTTACTATATTGCTTTCCGATAGTTTATCCACCCAAATCTTAAACTCCACCATGTTCTTAATTTCTTTTGCATTGTTGAAGCCATCTTCAGCTACATCCCAGAGAATCGATAGAGCCTTCGTATCATTACTGAATAATGTAGCCATGGATGCATTTAAATTACTTACAGGAAAACCTATAATAACAATAGATATTACTAAAATAAAAAACTTTCTCATATGACTACTACCCTTCTAAATTTTAAATGTAAAAAACTATCTTTTTAAGCATATATTTTACTTATATAATGAATGATAAAGCTAAAAGATTAAAAAAATATTAACTGACCTCCCATTTGGCATTCCTTAAGGTTCTGTCGCATCTGTTGACGTGTAAAGAGTGATAATGCTTTTGACGGTGCCAACAGATGCGACAGAACCCAGGATTAAACCTCAAATAAAAAAATTGACTTTAAAAAACTTTAATGGCATATAGGGGTCGATTTGGGTAGGGGGCGGAATCGTATCATAAGGGATTTCGTAGCTACAAACTGATTCTGCTAAACAGTTTGTATTCGTTTTAAAGTACGATAAATAGTTGGCCTTGAAACAGCAAACACCTCGGCCAGATCACTAATGGAATATTCGCCAGTTTCATGCATGCGGCCAAGTTCTTTTTGCTGTTTTTCAGACAGTTTTGGCTGTTTTCCACGTAGTCTTCCTTTAATGCGGGCAATGGCCATTCCTTCGCGCGTTCTCATGCGTATAAGGTCAGATTCAAATTCAGAAAAAGTCGCCAGGATATTGAAGAACATTTTTCCCATAGGATCGATTGGATCATAAACTGATGCACCCAAAGCGAGTTTCACGCCTTTAATTTCGAGTTGATCTGCAATGGCACGGGCATCAGGAACCGATCTAGCGAGGCGATCCAGCTTTGGAACGACTAATGTGTCACCCCGCCGCACAGCAGCGATGGCTTGATCAAGGCCAGGGCGCTTACGGTTTGTGCCAGTCAAACCATGGTCTGTGTATATGAGGTTTTCATGTACACCCAATTCCACAAGAGCCAATCGTTGGGCTGATAGATCCTGTTTGTCGGTAGAGCAGCGGGCATAGCCAATGAGTGTTTTTTTCATATAGTAAGTGTACGAATAAGGCCCCCCTTTTGCAAATTAAATCGTACCATTTATATGATATAGTTATAACGCCTATTTTATTGAGGTAACTTTTAATTTAAAATTGTCCGCTGAACGATCCCCTTACGGACGGTTCTTTATTTCTCAAACGTCGCCCAATAGGAGACTTTAGCTATGCCAAGACGCCACATTCTGACCGAACGCCAACGACAATCACTATTTGACTTGCCTGTAGATGAAGAAACTTTATTGCGGTATTACACACTGGATGATGAAGACATCTTACATATCCAAAAACGACGCAATGCACACAATAAACTTGGCTTTGCACTTCAGCTCTGTGCTTTTCGATACCCTGGTCGTTTATTGACTGCAGGCGAGGTTATTCCTATACCAGTTACTGAATTTATTGCCGCTCAAATTGGCGTAAAGCCTCTAGATATTTCTGGGTATGCCGAAACAGATGTGACACGGAGAAGACACCTCATCGATTTGCGATCAATATATGGCTACAAAATGTTTTCTGGGCGCATTGCTAACGATATTAAGTCTTGGTTGGCAGGCGAGGCCGAGAAAAGCCGTACAAATGAGGACTTAGTGAAGCGATTTATAGGAGAGTGCCGACACGCGCAGACCATTTTACCAAGAATGTCCACGATCGAACGGCTGTGTGCTGATTCACTTGTCTCCGCTGAACGGCGGATTGAATCACGCATCGTCAGTCGCCTGAGTGATACAATAAAAGTACAACTTGATGCCCTATTAACTGAAAGTGGAGGTGGGGGGATCAGTAGATTTATCTGGTTGCGTCAATTTGAGGTCGGCAAGAATTCTGCAGATATTAACCGATTGCTTGATCGGCTCGAGTGCTTGCAAGGTATTGAACTCCTCGTTGATGTTCTAGATAGTATCCCTCCACACCAGATCACTCGCTTGCGCCGTCAAGGAGAGCGTTATTTTACAGATGGATTACTGGATATTTCAAGTGATCGGCGTCTCGCTGTTCTGGCCGTATGTGCATTAGAATGGCGATATTCTATTGCTGATGCCGTTGTAGAAACTCATGATCGTATCGTTGGTAAAATATGGCGAGATGCGAAGAAACTCTGTGACGCCCAGGTCGGTGATGCAAAGACATCTCTGCAGGATACGTTGCGTTCTTTTAAATGTTTGGGCGCAGCATTACTTGAAGCAAAAGGAGATGGTGCACTACTTGATCCTGCTATTGCAAGGGCCTGTGGATGGCAAAGTCTGGAAGGTCTTGTTGCAACAGCGGCACAGTTAAGTAATACAATGTCAGCTGACCCCCTTAACCATGTTGGTCAGGGATATCATCGGTTTCGTCGCTATGCGCCACGGATGCTGCGTGCACTGGATATCAAGGTCGCTTCAGTTGCAGACCCCCTGATGAAGGCAGTCCACATTATAAAAGAAAACAAAGAGGTTGTAGAAAAACCAACGGACTTTTTGAGACGCAATTCAAAGTGGTATCAACACCTCAAGAGTCATGATACAGATGCTCATCGGCTTTGGGAGGTAGCAGTAATGTCCCATCTCCGTGATGCTTTCCGGTCGGGAGATATTTGGTTGTCACATTCTCGCCGATATGGTGATCTGAAACAGGCCTTAGTGTCACTTGACGCCGCAAGGGCTACACCACGCCTGTCTGTTCCATTTAATCCCGAAGAATGGTTGAATGATCGAAAAAAACGTATGTCCGATGGGTTGAAACGTCTTGATATTGCGACTAAATCCGGATCCATTCAGGGTTGTTCCATTGAGAATGGTATCCTGAAAATAGAGCGCCTGAAGGCCGCAGTACCAGCAGAGGCAGAAGAAATTGTCCTTGATCTTTATAAGCGTATGCCCGATGTACGAATTACAGATATGTTACTGGACGTGGATAAAGCCATAGGGTTTACCGATGCATTTACCCACCTGCGCACAGGCGCACCTTGCAAAGATAAGATTGGGCTTTTAAACGTCCTGCTCGCAGAAGGACTGAATTTGGGTCTTAGTAAAATGGCTGAAGCGACCAACACGCATGATTACTTTCAGCTATCGCGTCTGTCACGCTGGCACATTGAAAGTGACGCTATCAATCGGTCTCTTGCTATGGTGATTGATGCCCAATCTGCCTTGCCTATGGCTCAGTTCTGGGGTAACGGTGGCACCGCCTCCAGCGATGGACAGTTCTTCCCTGCAACGCGTCAAGGCGAAGCTATGAACCTTGTAAATGCAAAATATGGGAATGAACCGGGGTTGAAATCCTATACGCATGTTTCTGACCAGTTTGCTCCTTTTGCCACGCAGAATATACCGGCGACGGTCAACGAGGCTCCATATATTCTTGACGGCTTATTAATGAATGAAGTAGGTAAAAAAATTCGCGAACAATACACCGATACTGGTGGCTTTACAGATCATGTCTTTGCCGTCACGTCGCTTATATCCTATCGTTTCATTCCACGAATTCGTGATCTACCATCAAAACGCCTGTATATTTTTGATCCAACCACTGTCCCGAAAGGGTTAAAGGGACTGGTTGGCGGTAAAGTAAGGGAAGACACGATTTCAGCTAACTGGCCAGGTATTTTACGCAGCGCTGCCACAATGGTCGCCGGCATTATGCCGCCTAGTCAGCTTTTACGAAAGTTTGCCTCTCACCCACGCCAGCATGATCTTGCTATTGCTCTGCGTGAGGTAGGACGGATTGAACGAACCCTATTTATCATAGATTGGTTACTCGATACAGATATGCAGCGTCGTGCACAAATTGGGCTCAATAAAGGTGAGTCACATCATGCCTTAAAAAATGCACTAAGGATCGGTCGTCAAGGTGAAATACGTGACCGTACAACAGAAGGTCAGCACTATAGAATGGCGGGGCTTAATCTTTTGGCAGCGATCATTATTTATTGGAACACCGTACATCTTGGAAAATCTGTTATAAAGCGAAAAATAGCAGGCCTAGATTGTTCGCCAAAACTTCTAGCTCATACCTCCCCCCTTGGATGGGCACATATTCTCATCACGGGGGAGTACAAGTGGCCAAAAGAATGAGGGGAGAAGGCTTATGATACGATTTCGCCCTCTACCCAAATCGACCCCTGCATAGGGTGTTTCAGAAAATGAATGATAATCGCATGCAACTTAATCACGCGCGCTCAAAAATCGTAACGAAGTCCCAACAAAAAAGAAAAGCAGAAGCCAGCACAAAATTTGCTTATGGGGGATTGGTTCATAAGTCCAACCTCCCCTCTTACCTCGGTTTAGAACTGGGCGATCAAGTTCATATTGAAGAGAACTATGAAAAAGAAGCCATCATCTTAGGGGCTCTCATTGACGCTTATGAAAACCTCATCAATGATCCCTATAGTGAAAAAAGAGACCACTATAGATTCCTTGGGGAGAAATCTTTAAAGTATGGAAAAGGCCCCTCTTCTTCTCCCTAAGGAAATCGAGAGAGAAGAATTTTATAAAAGGTTTAAAAAATGACTAACCAAATACCTGACGTTGACCTTAAAGCCTTGCGCAAAAAACTAGGTTTTACGCAAAGAGAATTTGCTGAGATATATCATTTAGAATTAGAAGCAATAAGGAGTTGGGAGCAAGGAAAAAGAGCGCGAACAAAATCTGTTAAGGTTTTACTATTTTTGATAGATCAAACCCCAAAGGAGATAGAAAAAACATTAGAAAAAATAAAATAATATGATTTTTTTCCTTGCATAAAATGGGACTCTGTCCTACTATATAAATATAGGGAATTAGAAAAAGGGATAGAAAATAAAATGAACATACAAGAGCATGAGAAAAAGACCGTTGAAACCATCAAAAAAGAAATGGGATTTTCTGGATTAAATGAAGAAGATTTTAAAATTGAATCTAAAACACAAATTGAGAACATTATTGAAATAGTGGAAGGTGATTTTGTTGCAGAGATAAACGCATCAGAACCTTTTGATATGAACGTAATGATTCAAGTTGATTGCGTAACACTAGATTACAAAGAATCAATTGATGGTTTAGATTCATGCTGTGTTTTCATTAAAGAATCTTATGAAAATTACCTAACAAATTTGAAATGATTAATAAACGACGACAAAGTCGCAAAAACATCACTTTACCTATAACCAAAGCTCCCCTCCTCACCTTAATGGTCTTTGTGATTGGGTTTGGATCAGGTTATCTTTTTTATGAAGATCAGTTACCTGCTGTATTTTCTTCTGAAACCGAAGCACCAAAGATCAACGTTTGTTTTTCTCCTGAAGGACAATGTGAAAAATTAGCTCTCTTTGCCATTAATCAAGCCCAAAAAGAAATCTTGGTCCAATCTTACTCTTTCACGTCAAAACCCATCTCTAATGCTTTAATTGAGGCGTCAAGGCGCGGTGTGTCTGTTCGGGTTCTTTTTGATCGAAGCCAATTAAAAGCCCCCTACTCCTAGATTCATAATCTGACCAAAGAAGGTATCAGAACAAAGGTCGATTATGTTCAAGGCATCGCCCACAACAAGATCTTAATCATAGACCAGTCAAAATTAATTAGTGGCAGTTACAATTTTTCAGCAGCAGCCAATACGAAAAATTCGGAAAATATGCTCTTTATTAATGACGCAAACCTTGCCATGATCTATAAGAACCAATGGTTACAACGATTCAATAAACCCTAACAAGGATATAAAATGGTATTTAAAAACAAAAACACATTTACTTTAGCTCTCTCATTAATAATAGCGCCCACTTCACTAATACAAGCATCAGGGTTCGAAATGCTTGAAATTACCAGATCAGGACCAACTTTTATTCTTACAGAGGAAAATAACAGAAGGTTATTTGACATCATGAAGCCCTTTGAAAACCTTGAGGAGAGACCAAGGGAGTTCAATATACCAGAACCTATTATAATTCCCAGCCCAGTAATTACTATGCCTGTAGCAGGAGAACCCACGACTCCAAAAAATAAAGGATTACCTGAAATTGTAGAGTTCCTTGTTCATCCCAATTCACTGGCACAATCAGTGGCTGCTATGCTTGAGGCAATAGAAGGAGGTAACGAGGAAGAAGAATAATT
>DOCA01000173.1:0-1155 GCA_003503995.1 Holosporales bacterium | reverse complement strand
AACATGACTAAAGCCGACCTAATTAACGCTCTTGTAGAAGATACAGAGCTTTCAAAAAAAGACTGTGAGAGTTTTCTGAACTCTTTCATGGCTCAAATTACAAAATCTCTTAAAGACGGAAATGATGTAAGCCTCATTGGCTTTGGAAGCTTCACCGTAAAAGATCGCCCTGCTAGAACAGGACGCAAT
This sequence comes from Holosporales bacterium, assembly GCA_003503995.1. GTDB lineage: Bacteria > Pseudomonadota > Alphaproteobacteria > Caedimonadales > UBA9215 > UBA9215. The sequence goes on along the minus strand of DOCA01000173.1, from coordinate 966 downwards.
CCTCGTACAGGTGATGTTATTCAAATTGCTGCCTGCAAGGTCGCTGGATTTAAAGCTGGTAAGCCCTTAAAAGAAGCCATTAACGGATAAGTTATCCCCCAAACCTGTGGATAAACCTAGGGGTATCTCACATGAGATACCTCTTTCTTTATAAGTTATCAAAAGTACATACTCTTTTCTCATTTATTGACATCCGCAACTATTTTTAGTTGCAAATTAAAGCCTCTTCTGTCATAATAAACTTAAGTAGGAGCGCGACGTGAGCCAAATAAAAAAAACACTAAATAAGCTACAGAAAAAACCAACTCCTAAAGATGTAACATGGGATGAACTCATTAAAGTCTTAAATCACTTTGGCTTTAAGAGTCTTTCTGCGGGAAAAACTGGTGGATCAAGACGTAAGTTTATAAACAAAAACAAAATGATTATCAGCTTGCATGAACCTCACCCCCGTAAGGAACTTAAAAGGTACCAAATTGATCAGGTCTTAGAGACATTGAAAGAGGAAAAGTTAATATGAAAGATCACATGAAATACAAAGACTACTATGGATCAGTTCATTATAATAATGAAGATGAGGTCTTCTACGGGAAGGTAGAGGGTATAAGAAGTTTAACCTCCTATGAAGGGACAGACGTGAAGTCTCTTAAACAAGCCTTTGAAGAAGCCGTTGATGATTATCTTGAAACCTGCGCAGAACAATCAACTACCCCTGAAAAACCCTTCAAAGGCTCTTTTAATGTGAGAGTTGGTGAACAACTCCACAGGAAGAGCATGGAATATGCTTGGGCTCATAATACCAACCTTAATACCATCACAAAAGAAGCCCTTTCAGAGTATTTTTCATCTCATGGGGCCTAAAAAGCCTTGCAAATGATGAATATAATGCTTTAAAGTTCACTAAATATCAGGAAGAACCGTTAAATGACTCAACAACAACCTCCCCTCCTTCGAATCAGAGACTAT
>DOCA01000079.1 GCA_003503995.1 Holosporales bacterium | reverse complement strand
CTCAGTTTTTTTACATCCAGGGAAAGGCGATTTTTTTCAATGTTTAGTCCAAAGTCAGAAGCTGCTGTGCCAGCAACAATTTTTGCTACTGAGTCACTCAAAAAACGTTCAATATCTTGCACAGTTGAGTTAGAGGCAAGAAGAGCAACTTTAATTTTATCTTTCTCTTCTTCAGAGATATCATAAGAATCAAGATCAAGGGAAGTGTATTTACCAATGGTATCCAAAACTTCATTATGGCTATCAACCCAAGCGCTCATTTTTTCTGTAATATCAAGGGGAGAGTGAGCAATACCAACCTTAACTGTTTCTGTGGGGGCCGCTGTGGCTTGAGTTTGCTGGAGTACCGTTAAAGTCATATCGGGTAAAATAATTGTATTTGTGTCGTGCTTACTGGCTTCCCCTCGAAAGATTATGTCTGCTTGAAGGGCTGTTGCAACAGCTGCTGATATATCGGGAATAAGCGTTCCATCTCCTCCCGTTACGTTCTTCACAAAAGTAACAGGTGTTGAAAAAGCTTTGGCATCAAAGGAAAGTTTATAACCAGCGCCACTGGGAATTAAAGTGGCATTAACACCCGTGGCATCACTTTGAGCATCCACAAGGTTTTCAATATCCTGAGCTTTCATGGTAGCGTCAATGGTAAAGACAATATCAGGACTTGTTCCGTCTACATGGGAAAAAGTTAGAGTCGCATCAATACCAAGAGCTGTTGTGCTTTTATCTGGGGCAAGGGTGGCTGCTTTGACGGCATCTCTTTCGGCCGCTTTTGTGATGCTGATGTCAACTTCTGTTGGGTCAACACCGGAATTGAGCATGACTGTGAAATATTCGGAACCAGCATTGCCATTGATAAAGCTATAGCTAGGCGTGGTAAAGCCGAAAACGCCGCTTTCTCCTGCAATGGTAGAGCTGCCTCTTAAATCTTTTATGCTTTCAAGGTGCTTATTTAAGGCGAGTTCTATTTCAGAAACAGCCTCGTGGCGTTTGTTCATGACTTCTAAATGGTCTTGGGGTTTGACAAGACTTGCTTCAACACCTTTTTGAACGGCTTCAATGACTTTTCCTGTATCAAAGCCTGCGACAGATAGTCCCGCCTTCACAGCGCCGGTCTTCTCATCTCGCATGATGTTACTAACAGTTGCCTCAGCAGTGTGTACCATAGGATAGTCCTCTTTTCTAAAAGGGCTTTTTGCCGTATTTTTGTTGAGCGTTTAAAAGCCTTTAAGCTGTTTTGATATAAGGGTTTTTAACCGTTTGGCGCGTTGAAACTTCAACACCTTTTTGCATCTTCGTCGATTGATCAAGAGGCAATTTATTTCGTGTTTCAACACCTGTCTCATTTAGACTCACCAAAACAGTTCGTCCATCTGGACTCTGGTGTAAACGAGAACTGGGAAGGTCAGGATTCCGCATTGGGCTTCCTTGAGACTGCTCAGTAAAAATTGTCTTATCTACCAATGTTTCAGCAAGGTCCAGCTTATGGTCCGCTTTAGCCGGCATTTTCTTAGAACCCGGATGTTCTGGCCCTTGTACAATAGTAGGAGGTGCAGTTATAAGTTGTGTCATTTTAAACTCCCTAAGCTTTCGCTTTGATATGCCTTTATGGGTATTATACTTTGTTTTTTTCTGTTCTTACATCCTTAAAAAAGGAGACTTTAAAAACAGTCCTTATTTTCCCGATAATGGCGCCAACCCTTTTGAGAGTCAGCGCCGCTTTTTACCGTCATAAGAAATTAAACCGACAAACCTTAAGCTTGTTGAGCCAATTTCAGAAGTTGGGCGCTTTGTTGTAAAGCCTTACCTTGAGCAATGTTTGCAATTTCAGACATAACCTCAGCAAGCTTTTGGTCAGTAATTGCCTTTGCAATATCCGCATCACGGTAGTTAGAGGCAGCAGCGTTCAAGTTTTCACTTGTTGTTGACAAGTTTCCTTGAATCGCTTCAAGGTTAGCTTGTTGCGCACCTAACTGAGCGTATAGGGTGTTGATTGAGCTCATAGCATCCTTAATAGCTGTTGATGCAAGAGCCGCATCAGCTTTTGTAGCAAGGCTAATAGCATTAAGCTTCAAACCAGTAGACCCAAGCAAAGCCATTGTCGCACCAGAGAAAGTTGCAGTTGTTGTATCCGTTGACAGGGCTCCTGTTTGAGAAGTCAATGATACCTGTGAACCTTGTGCAACATCAACAATGATTTGTGTGATTGGTGTTGCAAGGGCAAAACCACCCGCAAGAGCAACAGAGAAACCGTTATCAAAGTTAACAGTTTGAGCACCAGCAACCACAGTTTCCGAGAAGGTACGTCCAGCAGAGTCTTGAACGACAAGTGTGTTGGAGTTTGCTGCATAGGCAATAGCATAAGTACCCGCATCTGTTGTTGTTGACACGCTTGCAGATGTAAAGCCACCGTTAGCAGCCGTTGCAAGTGAAGTGACTTGTGCTGGTTGAATACCACCTTGCAGTTTCAAGGCTTCTGTAAAAGCTGTTTGAAGTTGCCCTAATTCTGCTGTCGTATCAATGTCTGTAACGTCAGCTGCGAATGTCATAGTAAAGATATTGTCAGAGTTTGTTGTGCTGACAAGCTTTAATAAACCGTTTGCTGTTGGGGTAATAGCGGTTGCTTCGAAGGTTTGATCGCCAATGGTGACACTGAAATCAAAAGCATTTGAGGCCGCGGGTCCATTACTTGTGACACTCGCAGCACTTGCAACACCACTAATAAAACCTTGTGACAGGGCGTTGGCGCCAGCTGCAAAGGAGTTTGCATGTGTTCCAGAAACAACGTTTGTTGCAGACATAGCAACGGCCGCTGCAACTGTCGCTGTACCCGCACCACCTGTTAGGAGCTTAACACCGTTCCAGTTTGTGGTTGTTGCAATTGTTTCAGCACCAGCTCTCAAGTTACTCATAACGTTATGAATTTGAAGACGTTCTTTTGGACCAATATCTTCAGAGTTTGCTTGGGCAGCCAAGGCATCCATTGTTGAGAGTGTATCACGAATGTTTGCAAGGGCACCTGTTGCCACCTGAATCACCGCAGACATGTTTTTCGCGTTGACACCGGCTTGGGCAATCACTTGGTTGAGGGACTCCATTTGAGAGGCAAGGGCTTGGTCAGATGGTTTGACCGACGCTGTTGTCGCTGCTCGTCCAGAGGACAATTGAGCTGTCGCTGTTGCACCTTTCTCTTGGTGAAGTTTTTGTTGGTTCATCGCCTGCATGGCGCCGCTGTTAAATAGACCTGTTGTAGCCATTGTATTATTCCTTTCGCTTCCTGCGTTATTGAAAGAGCCTACCTGGCTCCTTTTTTGAAGACATTATTACCTTCGTTAACTTATATGCAGCTTGCGTGCCAACTTTGAGCAAAAATGATAACCTGTTGAAAATAGAGAATTTTTATATTTTTTCTCTCTCTAAAGTTTAAAAAGATCCTTTGAAAGAGCTAATCACTAGGCAATTTGTGCCGATCGAAGCCATTGAAATCGTATAAACTAGGCAGTTTTTACCTACCTTATGTCTTTTTTCTCCAAAAACTTGCTTTTTTTTTAAAAACTAGGTGATGATTCTCGTGTAAGGCAGAAGGATCATTGATATGTTTTCTAAAGAGACAACTGACTTTCGAGGTGAAAAGGGTAATGAAAAAGCTCTTGAGAAACTGTACAGGCGCTTTTATAGGGCCAATAAGCTTCTTGAGCTAGATCGTTATCGCGATTCTCTTCTCTACCATTGGGATAGGCACGCGCGCGCAAATCAACGGGTTCCCAAGGGACAGTGGAGAGCATGGCTCATTTTGGCTGGTCGAGGCTTTGGAAAAACAAGGACTGGTGCTGAAACCTTACGCCAGTGGGTGGAAACGGGGCAAGCGCGCCGCATCGCTTTGATCGGTGATACGGAAAGCGAAGTTCGGGATGTGATGATTGAAGGGGAGAGTGGCTTGCTAGCGGTTCACCCTCCCGAATCACGTCCTACCTATGAACCGTCAAAGAGGCAGATTAGTTGGCCAAACGGTGCTGTGGCAACGGTTTTTAGCGCTGAAAACTATGAACAATTGCGGGGACCACAGTTTGACTGTGCTTGGATTGATGAGCTGTGTAAGTTCAAAAAAGCCGAGAAAGTCTGGGACCAGTTAAACTTTGCCCTTCGGCTGGGTAAACATCCCCGCGTTATTCTCACCACAACACCGCGGCCAACGCCTCTTTTAAAAGAGCTCATTCAAGGAGAAAGAAAAGGCGATGTATATGTCACAAGGGGCACAACCTTTGAGAATATCCAAAACTTATCGCCGTCTTTTATCCATTTTATGAGATCAAAATACTTGGGCACAACCTTGGGAGAGCAAGAGCTCAAAGGGCGTGTTCTTGAGCAAATAGAAGGGGCTTTGTGGAATCATGACTTATTAAGTGCTGCGAGTATGAGGCGGGACGATATGCCTGAGCTAAAACGTATTGTTGTGGCTGTTGATCCGGCCGTCACAAGTCATGGGAAAAGTGATGAAACAGGTATTGTTGTTGCTGGTGTGGACCATGAAAATCGAGGGTATGTGTTGGATGATTTAAGTGGAAAATACTCACCTTCTCAATGGGCAAAGGTCGCTATTGAAGCTTATCATCGTTATCAAGCAGATAGTATTGTTGCCGAAGTCAACCAAGGGGGAGATATGGTTGAAACCATCATCCGTAGCATTGAAAACAGCATTCCCTTTAGAGCTGTTCACGCAACCCGTGGCAAAGCGCTTAGAGCAGAACCCGTTGTGTCTCTTTATGAGCAAGGCCGGATCTATCATCGAAAAGGAGAGCAACTGAAAAAATTAGAGCAGCAAATGCTTGATTATGCTCCTGGCATTAGTGCGAAATCTCCTGACCGTCTTGATGCTCTTGTTTGGGCCATAACAGAGCTTCTTTTACCAACAGACCTTAAGGTCAAACCCCGTATCTTTGGTTTTGACTAGTGTGACAGCGGGTGATTTTGTTAAATAAATTGCAATTTATAGGGTCTTGTTTTATAACAAAAGTGTAAATGACAATAGAAAACAAGGGCGTATAAACCATGAAAAAAAATTCTTAATAGGAATTTTCTCAGCTGCTATAGTAATGCCAGCCTCATCTGTTAAGGCTTCTTTCACAGGTGGAGGCGAAGAAGAAAGAAAACAGCAGGTAACTTCGTTTCTTTCACAAAGCCGACTTGCACAGGAAAATGTGCTTGACAATCAAGGAGCATCTGATGAAGAGAAGGCCAAAGCACAATTTAATTTAGCCCTTTTAGATCTTGAAGGTGTTGATCTTGGAGCGCCCGCATATGATAGAGTGCGGGAACGTTTCTCTTCTCTTCTTGAGGAAGAACATCTAACAGACTCTCTTACTGCCAGAACTCATTTTTTCTTAGGTACCATGGATCATTTAGGCCAAGGCCTTGAAGCGTCAAATTTTGTTGATGCACGCAACCACTATACAGTGGCTTTAGAGTTTGATTCTTTGCTTGCCCCTTTCAAGGCTCAATCTTACTATTCTTTGGCTTGGATGGATTATAAAGGAGAAGGGATTGATGGCCCTGATTATGTGAGCGCCTATGAAAACTTTGAATCTGCTCTGAAAACAGGTTGTTTGATTAAGATTACGGGGGTTAAAGCTTATTACATTTTTGGGCGTATGAACTATGAAGGGGAAGGTTTGGATAGCCCTAATTACTCTAAAGCAAGTGAGGCTTTAAAAAAGGCTGCGAAGAGTGGTTATTTATCAAGCCAATTGCAGAATAAGGCAGCATTAATGCTTAAAGCTATGACAGAGGAAATAGCTTATGACATGGGGCGTTGAAACGGACTTATTAAGGTATAGTTTTTCCTAGACTGGAATCTTTTTGGAAAGACTATAATTTCTTCACACGATTTTCGTGACGGCCTCCTTCAAAAGGGGTCGTGAGAAAAGTTTCAAGGGTTTTTTTTGCAGGACCAGTTTCTATAAAACGAGCCCCCAAACACAACACATTGGCATGATTATGGGCTCTGGCGAGCTTTGCTATTTTGAGGTTTTTGCCGCAAACTGCTGCTCGAATCCAAGGGTGGCGATTGGCAGAAATGCTCATACCAATACCCGTTCCACAAATTAGAATCCCAATCCCATTTTGATTTTCTTTTAGTTTTAGAGCGACTATTCTCGCATAATCAGGATAGTCAACAGAGTCTTGCGTATTGGTGCCAAGGTCAATGGCTTCGTACCCTAAGGATAGGGCATGGGTCATAAGAGCTGTTTTGAGCTCAACTCCAGCATGATCATTTGCAAAATAAAGAGTATCTTTTAAAGACATATTTGACATTTTAAAGGGGTCCATTTTATTAAAAATGGTGGGCCCGGTAGGACTCGAACCTACGACTCCACCGTTATGAGCGGTGTGTTCTAACCAACTGAACTACAGGCCCTTCTACCTATTTCCTTTTAAACTGTGAGCCGCGAAACTACGGGGCATCGTTGTCCTCACCTACTAAGGTAGGCTCCGGGAACTCAGCCCTTGTTTCAAAGCTCACACTTCAAAATACAAATAGGTATAAACCGATCCTCCTAGGGTATCTATTGAAGGAAGAAGAGGGATGTTAATTCTTCTTTCTCCACTATTAAAGAGGAAAGACTCTATCATAAAGTGCCGAAAAAAGACCTCTAGGTCAATGGGCTACGTAAAAATTTTTCTTGCCTTTGGGACGCCTTCGGACTATTTTCTCAAGTGAGAGGTCCCGTGGGCAGATAGCTCGTGAACCCGGTCAGGTCCGGAAGGAAGCAGCCGCAGCGATTTTTATTTGGGTCGTGGTGATCTCTCACCTTTTTCCAGTGGGTTTTTAAAAGACAGGGTACAGACAAATGATTCTAGGTTACGAGAAAAAAGGCGCACTCCGCAATCCAAAGGCCGAGAAAGTTATCGTTCTCCATGACTGGTTTTCCGATCATTCAAGTTATGACCCTTCTTTTCCTTATTTTGATCAAGACACCTATAAGTACGCTTTCATAGATCTTCGAGGCTATGGCTTGTCTAAGGAGCATGCTGGTCATTATACTTTGGCTGAAGTTGCCCAAGACATTATTGATACTGTGGATCATTTAGGGTGGGCTCAATTTCATCTTGTGGGCCATTCTATGTCAGCTCTTATGGGGCAATTTATTTGTGCATTGGCAACGCAACGTATTAAAAGCTTTATAGCTGTAACGCCTGTTGGGGCAACGGGGACACCAGGTGTTACCCCGGAAATTCTAGGGTTTATGACTGCCGCTGCAACAAATGATGATGAATTGGCCACTCAAGCAGCTCATATGATGACTGATAATCGCTATGGGAAAACATGGACGGATTTTAAGGTAAAAAACTGGCGTGAAACGTCCACTGCGGAGGCCCGCGTTGGCTATATGCATCTTTTCTTAAACTCTGATATTTTAGAAGAAGTCAAAGGACTTGAAATCCCCATGGCCGTTATCTTTGGTACCCATGATGCAGAAGGATATCGCCGCCCTGTGATGGAAGAAACTTTTGCAAAATGGTTCCCTAGTTGTGAGCTTTTTGAAATCGAAAACACAGGTCATTACCCTATGCAAGAAACGCCTGTTGCCTTTGCAACAACGTTAATGGCCTTCTTGGATAAACATCTAGAGTAAAGTTATTTATTGACTCTTAAGCATTCTATACTATTTATTAGCTATTTTGAATAAGCCTTAATTACTGTTCATTATTCTGGGATTGGGCCAAAAGATTTATTATCTTTTTGAGAATTTTGAAAAAAGGAGTTTTTGATTTAATTATTTGATAATAAATAGGTGCTATATTTGATTCATTAACGAAAGGTAATTAATATGTATATTAGTGTTTTAAGTTCTTTTTTTGTTGCATTATTTGTTTTGAGTCATGCAGAAGCTGGTGTAAAAACCACGTTCATTATTAAAAACCATAATAAGAAAGCGCTTACGGTTAAGGTAATGCCCAATGACATGAAATTAGATGCTATTATGGCAACTATAGGAGCTGGCTACGGTGTGGGTCTCATGAATGACCATAAAAAGAAAATTGCTCCCACTAAAGACGGTACCATTGAAATAAAGCCAAAAGTCATGCTGCTAAAAACAGGCACGGCAGACTTGTATGACAAACCTGTAGATACAGTCAGAATTAGTGGGACAATAGGATTTAGGAAGCCAGGAACATGTACTGGTATAGCTTTAGATGGTAAAACAAAGATAATAGAGTTTCAAAAACACCTCTTAGGTACAAAGTGTGTTGTCATAAAATAAGGCTTTCAGCGTTAAGTTAGGTTAGCTTTTGAGCTTTTTATTATAGAAAATAGAGCAGAAATTTTTGCTCTATTTTTTTTTCCAAAAAGATTTCAGACGTTGTCATTGCTTCCTAAACTATAAGGTATAGTCGTTAATCAGTCTTTCTGAGAGCGGAACCTTTTTGCAGCGCTTTTTATATCTACTTCTCTTCTGCTTTGAATTTTAAAGAGAGAGAATTGATACAATAGCGATTTCCTGTTGGTTTAGGACCATCATTGAACACATGCCCTAAGTGGGCATGACATGTGCTGCAAATGGCTTCAACACGTGCAATTTCAAGGGATGTGTCCCGTCGATAATCAACAGAAATATCCGTAATGGGTTCGTAAAAACTAGGCCAACCGCATTCTGTTTCATACTTAGCTTTAGAAGAAAAAAGAGGTGAATGGCAACAGGCACATTGATATTGACCGTTTTCAAAATGCTGGCAGTACTTACCGGAATGAGGAGATTCTGTTCCCTTTAAACGGCAGATATAGTAAACATCAGGGGTGAGTTCTATCTGCCATTGTTCATTGGTTTTAATAATTTTTTTTCTATTTACCATACGCTACGCCTTTCACATCCTTAGATACGATTCTTTTTCCTGCTTTGTAAAGCGTCCCAAATTGCCTTGTCTTGGCCATAAAGATCTTGGCTAAAACGCAATTTGCTATCGCTTCCTTTCCAAACAGTGAAATAAGAAATATAGACATTGACGGGATTTTTGATGGGAACGTTTTGCGTTTGTGTGCCCTCCATATTTTTGGCAATTCGATCATAGGGCCATGAGCCTTCATCATTAAAGACAAAAACAGCAAGGGATTTTGGATCGCCAACCCGAATGCAACCAGAGCTAAAATTACGCTTTTCTTTTTCAAACAAATGTTTATCAGGAGTGGAGTGGAGATAAACATTAAAGGGACTTTTAATGGCAAACCTGATTTTGCCAAGGGCATTATTAGAGCCTGGGTTTTGGCGAATACGGAAATTAAAATTGGAGGCTGAAACAGAGCCCCAATTAACGTTATGAGGGTTCATTCTATCACCATGGGAATTATACAAAATATAGCCTCCACGGGTTAAGTAAGCAGGATCTTTCCGAATTTTTTTGAGCTTATCTTTGACGGCAATACTGCGGGGCACATGCCAAGAAGGGTTAAAGCGAACAGAATCAATTTTTGAAGAAAACACGGGGGTTTTACGGTAGGTACGTCCAATAATGACAGGCATACGGAGCTTTTCAACACCATTTTCAATGGCAGCTAATTCAAACCCAGCAATATTCACTAATACGTAGCGTTTTCCTAAGTCCTCTGGTAACCAGCGCCAACGTTCCATAGAAACAATAATTTGGCGAATGCGGTCGTCAAGATTATAACTATTTAAAGCAGCAACGGTAATTGTTCCCACAATACCATCAACCTTAAGGTGGTTTTCTTCTTGGAAGGATTTAATGGCCTGCTCTGTTGCAATATCAACGGTACCTTGGCTGTGCTTTTCTGTAAGATAACCAAGGGAACTTAATTGCCACTGAAGGGTTTCAACGCGACCACCTGTGCTTTTGAGTTCTATTTTCTTGCCCTTTGAGAGGTTCGGGTAATGGCTTTGTTCGCTTTGGGCTCTGTACTCGGCCAACTTACTTTTTAGAAGCTGATATTCAGGGTGACTAATGGTTAAGTGAGTTAGCCATTCTCCAGAAGGATCTTTTGCCATGGCCTCGGTCATAATTTGGACGGCATCGATATTTTTTGCCTTTAGGTAAAGGGCTTTTCCGATTTTTCGGGGGTTTAAACGCTCTCCCAATAGGTCGTCAACATATTCAAGAGCGAGGGCCGTGAGGGCAATTTCAGCTTCTAAAAGTTTCCCTGAGTTGCTTTTTGCTTCTTCAACGAGCTCAAGGGCTCGGGCATAATCGCTGGGCTCAAGGCCTTCAACAGCAGCCTTTTTTAAAACATCAAGAACTGTTTCTGCAGCAGATGTAAAACCATCTCCCTTAACCCAAATTTGTTGATAATGACGTGCTTTATAAAAATTAGCCGCATTTTTAACTTGATCGTTTGCTGCATTGAGAGCTTGATTGTTATCTAATTTTGCTTTTAAGAAAGTGGAGAGATCCACGGCATAGGTCGCTGAAAACGACATCAGAAAAGCAGATAAAAAGAAAGAAATAAAACGCTTACTCATTTTGGGGAAGTCCTTGTTAAAATTACACCTTATCTCTAGGATTTCAGAGCAATCTTAATAGTTCGTTAAGATTTTGCTTTTTTTGAAAAAAAATAAAATATGATACCCTATGGACTGACGGAGAAAATCTCAGTATGACTATAGGGATATCCATTTTATTTTTTAGAATTTAGTGAAGAAAATATGAGCCCCTTGCAAAGCATAATGCAACGATCGACTCTAAGGCTTCTTGGTGGGGCTTTCCTTATTATTATTGCCTGTACCATTGCTCTTTGGGATTACACGACGCAACAAATTGAACAGTGGCAATTAACCACTCAGCAGGATGAAGACTGTAAGCCTTGTGAAGGAGAAGAATCACAAGCAAGTGCGGTGGAAACACCTGAATTTATCGATGAAACCCTTGACGTGAAGAGAGGCGATAATTTTACCTCTGTTTTATACCGCGCCGAAATTTCTAAAGATCAAACTCTTTCTTTAATCAAGGCTCTTAAAACAATTTTTAGCCCTCGGGATTTAAGAACGGATCACAAGCTTTTTATTACTTACCGACCTCCGTCAGAAAAGAGCGCCACAAAGGATTTAACGCGCCTTGTGATCAAGCTCTCTCTTGAAAAAGATGTTGTTGTTGAACAGGATGAGGCAGGGCTTTATCAGGCGCGTTTAGAGACAAAAGAGCTGATTCATGAGTACCGCCATGCGGAGGGCAAAATTGAAAGTTCCCTTTATGTGGATGCTATTAAGCAGGGGGCTCATCCAAAAATCATCCATAATATGATTCAAGCCTTTAGTTATGACGTTGATTTTCAACGCTCTTTTCAAGCAGGAGACGATTATTGCTTACTCTTTGATTTTCATAAAAATGCCGAAAGCCTTGAAGAAGAACCTGGGGATTTGATTTATGCGTGTTTAACCCTTCAGGGTAAAAAGATTCATATTTACCGCCATACACCAAAGGGGAGTGTGGCTCAGTATTTCAATGAAAAAGGCGAGGCCGTTAAAAAGGGCCTCCTTCGTACGCCTGTTGATGGTGCTCGTATTTCTGGTGTTTTCGGAAAACGCCGCCACCCTGTTTTAGGTTTTACAAAAATGCATAAAGGGATAGATTTCGCCGCACCTCGAGGGACACCTGTGATGGCTGCAGGAAGTGGAAAAATTGTACGTATTGGTCGTTTTAGTACTTATGGAAACTACATTCGCGTGAGACATAATTCAAAATATTCAACAGCTTATGCCCATTTATGCCGTTATGCTAAGGGGCTTAAGGTCGGCAGTTCCGTTCGTCAAGGGCAGGTCATTGGCTATGTTGGGTGTACGGGACGGGCTACGGGGAATCACTTACATTACGAATTGTTGGCCAATGGTAAACAGATTAATCCAAAGCATATTAAAATGATGCCTGCAGCTAAGCTAAAAGGCGCAGAGTTACAACGCTTTATGGCCAACAAAGAGCTCGTCGAAAAGCGTTTGCAAAACTTGCGTGATCCTTTGACAGAAGCGCCAGAAATTTTAGCCAAAAAAATCCTTCGCCTAGCGAATCCCCTAAAAAGATAGCTTAGAAAAAATATAGTCTTTCCAAAAAGATCCCAGACGTCGTCATTCGCTCCTAAACTATAAGGGATAATCGTCGATCGCTCTTTCTGAGAGCGGAACCTTTTTGGAAAGACTAGGAATCGCTGCAAAAATCTCTTTTATAGACGAGACAATAATTTATCAGTAGGATGGACTAAAGATTAATAGGGAGGCCCTTTAGCCATGTTAAAAAAGAGACTGTTCACAACACCCTTTTTTTTCTTTTTTACTTTATTTTTGGTTTCTTGTTCTCTTCAAGAGCCCTCCCAAGAAGATCGCTGGGAAAATCACGCCGCCAAAATATTTCAAGCTTTTAAAGCTAAGTTAACTGCTGAGAGTTCTTTGGAGGAGATGAATGCTTTTGCCCAGGCAAATTTCCTCAGGCCTCGAGGATATGAACGTCTTGCACCAGAGACTATTTCTCATTACAAAGCTCTTGTTGAAGGGCGCTTAACACAAGAAGAACAAGATATAATCTATAAAGTTTTTGAAGACCTTGGAGAATTAAAAGATGTTTATCCTTTGATTAAAAAAGCGGATTACGTTTTGATTATGGGGAGTACAGTAGAAAGTATGCGGGCGCGTATTATGTTTTTTAATCGTCTTGTAGCAGAAGGAAAAATTACTCTTCAGCCTACAACACAAATTGTATTTTTAAGTGGTGATCGACCTCTTTTGCCCAGTGAAAATGCCACTGTTTTAACCTCGTCGACTTTTAATCCGCTTCGTGAAGGGTGGATTGCTCCTGAAGCCCTTCCCGAAAACGAAGTGGATTTGGCACCTTTTTTGTGGAAGCAATTAGAATTAACACCCGTGCTTCTTTCTTATGAGCCCGTTTATGTTAATGCGCCTAAAAAAGACGGAACACACCGTGCAACAACAGCGGATACCGTTGAAGCGTTTGCTCGTAATCACAGGCCAACGCCAGGTCATGTTTTGATTATTTCAGAGAACCCCTTCGTGAGATATCAAGGCCTTGTGACGGAAACGCTGTTTCTCCAAAAGAACTTGAAAGCCTTTACCTTTGAGTCTGTAGGACCAATGCATCGGGTGAAAGACGTTCCACTTTATATTCGCTTAGGGGGCTTACTGGATAATTTTGCCCGCACTCTCTATCAACGCATTGCGTTGAAAAAGGCAGAAAAGGCAAAAGTATAGAAATCCTTTTTTAGAGGTTTTCATGGTTTGTTGAAAATGCTTATTTCTCGAGAAAAATGAGCAGAACTGCTATGCGTTTTATCGATATATTCTTTTGATGGATTTTTCTATGCCGTACTTTAAAGCCTTTTCTTTATTAATTTTATTATCTTTTATCATTTTTTACTCTCCTGTACAGCCTTCCTCTGCTTGGACTTGTGACGTGCCTTCATGAGAAAGAATATACTCCAAAGGAAATTGC
>DOCA01000082.1 GCA_003503995.1 Holosporales bacterium | reverse complement strand
CCGCCTGCCGGGTCCTCTGAGGACATATGAGCAAGGTGCGCGTTAATGAAAAGAAAAAAGGAGCCAGCCGATAAGCCGGGTTCTGTCGTGGGCAATCATTCATCTGGACCTGCCGTCACCGGCGGCCTCAAGCAACCTACCCGAAAGCACCGCGGGCCACGGCATAGCTTTCCTATTTGGTCTTGCTCCAGGTGGGGTTTACCATGCCGCAGAGTGTTGCCACCTGCGCGGTGCGCTCTTACCGCACCATTTCACCCTTACCCCTTAAAGAGGCGGTATATTTTCTGTGGCACTTTCCCTAGGATTTCTCCCGCTGGACGTTATCCAGCATCTTTGTTTCTGTGGAGCCCGGACTTTCCTCGGCTTTGCCCAAAGACAAAAACGCGATCGCCCAACTCCCGATACTCTTATAGTATATACCGTTTTTAACCTAAAAAGGTCAACGATTAAAACGATTCGTGATCTTTTGGGAATGATTATAAGAACCTCAACATCAACTTTCTTATTTACGATGGCAACAAGTTTGTTTCCAAATATTATGTGTTTTCTCCTAATTTACTTCTTTAAGTGAAATAATTTTCTTAAAGCTCTATATTTTTTATAGAGATTATGTTAGTTAAAGTGAAAATAGTTTGAAAGTGAGTTGCAACGTGAAAGAACAATCAACCCCTTTACTTAATAATACACCAGATCATGAGGATGCAGGGTCCGAGAAATTTTATGGTCGACGCATGGGGCGACCTTTGCGAAAGGTAAGTCAGGACTTGATTGAGCAATTTTTGCCATCTGTTACTTTTGATAAAACATTAGCTCAAGACCCCCATGCTGATTTTGACCAAGATGCAGAGGACTTATGGCTTGAAATTGGTTTTGGCGGCGGTGAACACCTTTGTGGCCAAGCCCGTGCTAACCCTCAGGTAAATTTCCTAGGGGCTGAGGCTTTTATGAATGGTATTGCTTTGATGTTGCGTGAGCTCCTTGAAACAGGCATCGAGAATGTCCGCCTTTGGCCAGAGGATGTACGTCCTTTATTGGATAGCTTGCCAAAAGCGAGTTTGTCTCGTGTGTTCTTACTATTTCCTGATCCTTGGCCAAAAGCACGCCATCATAAGCGTCGTTTTGTGAACTCTAAAAATCTTGAGCGTTTAGCCTATCTGATGAAGTCGGGTGCTGAATTCCGTCTAGCAACGGATCATGCGGATTATCTTGAATGGATGGTAGAATACATGAAAGCCAGTAAGGATTTTAAGGCTCAATTTGATTGGGATAACCTTCCAACTACACGCCCCAGCGACTGGGTTCCAACACGCTATGAAAGCAAGGCTCTATCCCAAGGCGTTGTTTGTACTTACATGACTTTTAAACGCATATGATTTTATCGATATAGCTATTTCGAAAAGATTCCAGGTGTTATTAAGGTTCGATCCAATTTCCAAGAGATTCTTTTGAGAGTTCTGCTAAAAGATCGATAGCGTCTTCATTGTCATTGAGGCAGGGAACTTGTGTGAAATGGGTACCACCAGCCTTTTCAAAAACCCTTCGTCCTTCAATTTGAATTTCCTCGAGAGTTTCAATGCAATCTGCTGCAAAGCCAGGCGTGATCACAGCTACCTTTTTTAGACCCTCTTGAGCAAGGGCTTCAAGAGTTTTATCCGTATAAGGTTGTAACCATTCCCGAGGCCCAAAACGAGATTGAAATGTTAATAGAAGAGGAGGAGAGCTTTCAGGCATAGCATCTTGTAAAGCTTGAAATGTTCTTTCACAAAAGGCTTTGTAGGGATCGCCTTTTTCAATGTACTCGACGGGCACGCCATGGAAGGATACAAGGATTTTCTCAGGAATCCAGTCCAGCGTATCAAGATGGTTGGTGATACTTTTTTTAAGGGCTTGAATATATTTCGGGTGGCACTCATAGGGAGGAGCGATACGTAAGGTCGGCTGCCACCTCATTTTCATAAGGCAACGAAAAATTTCGTCATTTACTGTGGCTGTTGTGGTGGCTGAATATTGAGGGTAAAGGGACAAAACAACCAAGCGTGTACAGCCTTTTTTCTCTAAATCGTTGAGGGCTTTCTCAATATTCGGTTGCCCATAGCGCATGGCCCAAGTGACTTCAATATTGCTATGATTAGCAAAGGCGCTTGCTAATTTCTCGCCTTGTTTTCTTGTATAGTAACGTAGTGGAGATTCATCCGTGTTTTTGTTCCAAACGGCTTTGTAGGCTTTGGCCGTTTTTCCTGGGCGGAAGGTGAGAATAAAGAGATTCAAAATGAGTTTCCAAAGTAGAGGATTAACTTCGATGACCCGTTGGTCGGAGAGGAATTCTTTTAAATAACGGCGAACGGACCAAAAATCTGTTCCATCGGGAGTACCAAGATTCACAATGATAACGCCAGTTTTTTCGTCTTCTTGGGCGAGAGGTTGGGAAGATTTTAGATGAGATACAGTGGTCATTTAGCTTTCTTTCATAGGTCTACGCTCGAGCCTTCCCGTGCTAATAAGGTATTGGGAAAAAGCCTTTGGGCATCTTGTTCAATCTCAAGAAGTTTATCATCGTTATAATCGGGGCTCATATGAAAAAGAGCAAGCTTTTTTACAGCAGCTTTTAGAGCAACGTCCACGCCAGAACGCCAAGACGAATGCCCCCATGTCGCATAAGTTTGAAAATCTTCTGGTGTAAACATAGTGTCAAAGACCATCAGATCAGCATTTTGGACGAAATCTAACATTTGAGCTTCATTAAAATCCGCACTGTGTTCGTGGTCTGTTATATAACAAAATGCTTTGCCTTTGTGTTCAAGGCGATATCCTGTTGCGCATCCAGGATGATTAAGATCGAGGGTTTTGAGGGTTATTTCATTGGGAAGACTAAGGCTATCACCCGTTTGAAAAGTTTTAAAGTGACAGGTAGCCGGCACTTCTTGAAAGGGAACTGGAAATAATGGTGGACAAAAAAGCTTGGTTTTAAGGGTGGTTTCTAAATCCAACCCTTTGCTCAGGTGAGGAGAATAAAAGGTGAGGGTTGTGTCTTCATCCCAGATAGGTTTAAAGAAGGCAAGACCCATTAAGTGGTCAAGGTGAAAATGAGAAACGATAATAGTAATCTGTTTAATACCCTGATCACGGAGTTGCTTTCCAAGGGCAATCATACCTGTACCCATATCAAAAATAATATGACTCTGTTGAGTATTAGAAAGAGTTGCGCTGACGCAGGAAGTCTGTCCACCAATTTGAGTGCAATGGTCTCCCCAGCAAGGGTAACTTCCTCTAACCCCCCAAAAATTAATTTTCATGTTATTACGCCTCTGTTGCATTTTTGTATGTAGATCATTATTTTCAAACAATTATCTATTAGTTTACTAAAAATTAAACAAAAATGTTGGATAATTCTTTTATAAGGTCTATAAAAAGTACCATATAGTCCTTTTTTGGGTAAATGGTGGTGAAAATGCTACACATACTTATGGTTGATGACGAGCCTGACTTAGATATGTTAATTCAACAGAGGTTTCGCCGTGAAATTAGAGAAGGGCAGTTTAGTTTTTCATTTTCACGCAATGGAGAGCGTGCCCTTGAAATCCTTAGGGAAAACCCAGATATCTCTCTTATTGTAACAGATTTAAATATGCCCGAAATGAATGGCATTGAGCTTCTTATTCAAGTCAAAAAATCCTTTCCCGAAAAAAAGATGATTGTTATTTCTGCTTATAGTGACCAAGACAGTATTAAAACCGCAACCAATGCTGGCGCCGATGGCTTTCTTTTTAAGCCTTTAAATTTCCAAGATTTTGAACATAGAATACGAGAGTGCGCAGCGTCAGCTTCAAACTCTTGAAATTTCGTCATAAGAAGTGCTAACATTCCATCGTTATTTAATTTTAACTAGACTGTCAGATCTCAATGACTCGAATTTCAATGACTAAGTGTTTATCCCTTTTTATAGCCTTATTTCTAAGTGCCTGTAGTTTTTCCACCCTAGACGTTTATACACCAGAGACTGACCATTTTTTTAGAGCGGTTAATGTTGAGAATAAGCAATACGATGTTGTGTTTGTTTTAGGAGGAGGTGGTGTGAAAGGTATTGCGCACCTTGGAGTTTTAGAAGAACTTGAATTGGCAGGCATTCATCCTGATCTAATTGTGGGCTGTAGTGCTGGCGCCATTGTAGGAGCTTTATATGCTCATTACCCAAGCACAAAGCACCTCGAAAAAATCTTACTTGATACAACAAGTGAGGACTTCATAGAAGATAACTACTGGCCTCATTCAAGGTTTGCTGTAAAGGATGGAGAGCGTTTTAAATCCTATCTTCAAAGAAATCTTCGAGGCGCAACTTTTGATGATTTATCTATCCCGTTGGTTGTGGTCGCGACAGACCTTGGTGATGGAAAACTCATAGAACTCCACGAAGGAGATTTAGCCTCAGCCGTTCAAGCATCAGGCTCTGTACTAGGTGTTTTTGAGCCGGTTCAAATTTTTGGTAAATACTTTGTTGATGGGGGGGCTGTTGATAATATTCCCGTGCAAACAGCCAAGAAATTTAATCCTAAAATTATTATTGCTGTTGATATTAGTGAAGGACTTTCAAAGGAAGGACCCACCAATTTATTGGGCATTTTAAAACGCGCCATTGAGATTAGTTATCGCCATCAAATAAAGGATTCTGTCACACAAGCCGATGTTGCCATTGCCATGAATTTTCAAGATATTGGCTTGTTTGATGAACCTAAGAAACAAGAGATGTATGAAACAGGTCGCCAAAAAGCCCGTGAGGCTATTCCTGGAATTAAACGACTTATGAAAAAAAGACTAGGAAGAGTTCTATAGGAATCTCTGCAAAAGGCTCTTTTGGCGATAAAAAAGCAAAGACTCGACTTTCGCGGGACGCACATA
>DOCA01000113.1 GCA_003503995.1 Holosporales bacterium | reverse complement strand
GAAACAAGACGTAAGTGGGAGCCGATGATTTTTTCCTTAGCCCGAAGGTCGCCTGTTTCTTGCCAGCGCTTTGCAAGGGTATACTCCTCTTCTTTCTCTAGCATAGGAAAATAACTAATTCTTTTAAGGTAGGCAGAGAGAGGATCGCGTTTAGGAGGAGGTTTAACGGTTAAAAAAGGTTTAGGCTCTTTTTGGAAAGAAGGGTCGTCCTCGTTGTCAAAATCAACCTCTTCGTCACCCTCAACAAGGGGAGGCTCTGGAAATTCCTGTGAGGCCTCTAAGGCTTCTGAAACGACATCAATATCAACAAGCTCACCTTCCAAAGCATGCTCTGGATCATCAACACGTGCTCCTTCTGAAAAATTGTCTTCTGTTTTCACCATTTCACCTGTATAAACTTATCCTTATGACTATAATACCATGGAATGACTTAAAAAGTAAGAAATATGACTAAAATCCAATCATCTTCCAGACCAAAAACAACTCAATCCAAGATTTCTTCACAAGCTTGGATTGCTTGGAGTATCGTAACTTTCTTCTATGCTTTTCAATATGTTTTGCGGGTTTTTCCTAGTATAATGATTGATAACATTCGCTTAAAGTTTGGTGTTGATACACAGCAATTTGGCGACTTTTCAGGAACCTATTACCTTGGTTATGCTCTTATGCATATTCCCATTGGTCTTTTATTGGATCACAAGAGCCCTCGTTATGTTATTGCCCTGAGCGCCTTGCTCTGCAGTCTTGGCATTTTGCCATTGATTTATTCGGATTCTTGGACCCTTGCTGTCATAGGGCGCTTTCTAACGGGTGCTGGCTCTGTAACGGCTATTTTAGGGGTTTTTAAAATTATTCGTTTAAATTTCCCAAGCCAAAAATTCGGTACGGTTTTAGGGTTTTCCGTGATGGTAGGAGTGTTAGGTGCTATTTATGGAGGGTTACCCGTGCAAGGTTTGGTTGATTCTTTGGGCTGGACAACAGTTTTATATGGTTTTGTTATGGCTGGTGTCATTTTGGCTCTTGCTGTTATTTTCCTTATTCCTAAGAGACAAGACGCTGAAAGAACAACATCTCATGGCTCTCTTTCTCATGATTTAGGAGTTGCTTTAAAGACACCGTATGTTATGACAACAGCTCTCTTAGCTGCTTTAATGGTTGGGCCGCTAGAGGGATTTGCTGATGTGTGGGGAGTTTCTTACCTTATTCAATCCTACGGTTTTTCAAAAGAAACAGCTTCTTATCTTCCTAGTCTTATTTTCTTTGGAATGTGTTTTGGGTCTCCAGCCTTAGCCTATCTCGGAGAGCGTACGGGGCGATATAGATTCATCGTTCAATCTAGCGCTCTTCTTATGGGAGTTTTCTTTATTTTCTTTTTGATTTACATGTTACCTCTTTGGGGTATCCAAATTTCCTTTCTGCTTGTCGGGGTTTTAAGTGCTTATCAAGTTATTGTTATGCATATCAATAGCTTACGTGTTGAAGAGAAATATTCAGGAATTGTTACAGCTCTTACAAATATGGTTATTATGTCCTTTGGTTATATTTTTCATCATTTTATTGGTCGCATTATGAATAGTTACTGGGCGGGCGAAACCGTTGGTGGCATTCGTGTCTACCCTGTTGATGCCTACGATAATGGTCTTATGATTATTCCTTTTGCCCTCTTTTTAGCGTTTCTTGGCTTTTATGGAGAGAAAATTCACGCTAAACTAAAAGGGAGGAGCCTGTATTAGAGCTTCCCTTTGTTAGAAAACGTTATTTTTTATGCCTTTAATTAAGGCCAAATAAACAGGGAATTAAAAATGGTAAGTGCGCGTGCAAAGCCTTTAGCGGCTGTTGACCTTATGAAACTCTACGGTAAAATTCATTTTACTTGGAATTTGCGCACAGACCATCTTGTCTGGAATGGCCCTATTAATAAATTATTTGGTTCTGATTACCCTCTTTCAACGGGCAGTAGTTTTCTAACGCGCCTGACAACTGCCAGTTTTTGGAAACGCTTTAATGAAATTGATGCTCGAGAAGGTAATGATTATACTACATCGTATGCTGTTACTCTTCCCAATCAGCTTGCGTGCAATATTACTGAGGTTGCAACAATTATCCGAAACGAAAAAGGTTTACCGGAGCGCCTTGAGGGGAGTATCCAAGTCTGTGATGACGAGCGTCATCATAAACAAAAGGATTTTAGTGGTTATGATCAATTAACAGGTTTTCCCTCACGGGAGGTTTTGCTAGAGAATTTGAGTTGCCTAGTTGAGCAAACAAAAGGTGAAGTCGCTCCTGGTGGTTATCTTGTTTTTTGTATTGATAAACTCTCTCTTATTTATTTTTTATACGGTCTAAAAGCTTTACAGAACTCTCTTTTACAAGTGGGGACAACCCTTAAAAAATTCACACGGTTTAATGACACAATCGGCCGTGTTAGCGGATGTTGTTTTGGCAGTACTCTAAAAGACATTGACGAATGGGGCGTCTTTCAAGCGGCTCACCGGCTCGTAGATGCCTGTTCTTCCATAAAAATTAAGACAGATATAGAAACTTTTTCTCCTACTGTTTCCGTTGGTGGATCTGCTTTTAGGGATGGCATTCTCCCCATAGAAATCATACGGCAAGCCGAGCAGGGGTTGTTTGAGATGCAAAATATGAAGGGAACAGGTATCACTATTCAACAGTCCGAGGGCGGAAAAATCGATGCAACGCGTCCTAAAACAAATCAGGCTGGAAAACGTCGTCTTGCTGATGCTAAGAATGACGCAAAAAAAGCCTCCTCAGAAAAAACGGGCTAGCATAGGGATGACATTAAAAAAAACAACAAAAATCCTTTTATTGTTTGTAGTAGCTACCTTGGGAAGTGTTGAGTATTCCTGCGGGGAAGAGAGCGTTAATGCTGAGGCAATCAAAACACCGGAAATCATATCTCAAGAAGTCGATAACTCACCAACTCTTCAAACCTGCCAGACTTATGTTAGTGATATTGAAACACGTTTTAAAGGTTTAAAAAAGCCACGTTCTAAACTTCTATTTTTTCGCTCTGTACGAGCTAAGAAATATCAGGTGGTTGAAAAAAATATAGCGGACTTTAAGGTCTATGTAGAAACAAAAATGACCATGCTTGTAGGGGAAAATGCTCCTCAGGAAACAAAAGCGTTTATAAAAAAATGTACAGACTACTACCATATTTTACGAGATAAAATTCTGTGGATTGATAACTTTAGAAATAAAAATCTTCAGTATTTTGCAAATCATACCTATGCCGATACTTTCTTTAAAAAACAAAATAACGTTATAAACAGAAAAGCTCCTACCCATGAAAGGAAATCCTATGGTTATCAAAAATAAGAATAAAAAAACGATCAATGTGCTTTCAATTGGCTTGTTGATAATGACCAGTCTTCTTTTAACAGGCCATGATGTTAAGGCTACGACACAAAATTATAATATGAAATTTATTCCTAAAAATGGCCTAAATGTTGACTGGCCCGTGTTGTTAGATCGAGAATACTTCACCTACCGAGGCCGCTCTGCACGGAGCATGACCTTACGCGCTATCATGCATTTTGATTGCCACAGGTTAACAGAGCTTTATAGCCAAGATCCCTTATCGGCTCTCTATGACCTAGAGCTATTTATTCTTGTGCAGTTTGCTCTTCGAGGTATTGATATTCAAACCATGAAACAAAAAGATCGTGAAGATTTAGCTCTTTCGGAAGTTGCAAAACGCCTCCGTCAATTTGGTCGCATAAAAGAAACTACGAATCTTTTTAAAAACCCTCGAGGTGTCCCAACAATTGCGGGGCTATGCCAAATCTTAAAAGAAGATAAAGAAGATCTTTTACGACAAAAATACCATATTAGGCACCAATGGGATCGTTATAAGGTTGGGCAATCAGAGTAGGATCTTTGACCCGTTTTTCCTAATTTTGCAGAGGCTCCTCCTCTGCATCGACATATGCCCTGTTGACACTTTTTACAAAAGACTCTGATGAAAAATCAGAGAGTGGAAGGGGCTGGGCTGCATTAGACATTTTAACATCCGCTGCAGCTGGTGCCTGTCCAGCTTCTAGTATTTGTAGGTAAGTTTCATAGTCAGCCAAGTCGGCATGAACCTGGCTAACATTGATTATGCAACTTAATGTTCAAAAAGAAGTCATCAGAAATCGAGAAGTTTTAAAAGAGTATATCATGGTGAGGGTTCGAGATATAGCTAAAAGTTGTG
>DOCA01000207.1 GCA_003503995.1 Holosporales bacterium | reverse complement strand
CCTTCTGTCTGTTATTGCCTTTTCTTTTTAACCGCTTCAACTATGCATACGCTTTTTACAAAAAACACTGAAAAACAAAGTCTTTGCGATTAAGAGAAAAAGGTAACTTCTCCAAAAGTGTTGGTTAAGGGGTATTTTATTATTCGCATAGCATTTTGTGAAAATCTTTTATTAGTGGAAGGCCATACATAGCTTTTATTGAAGTGAGTTGTTTTTGTGTTTTGTTGTATTTTCCACGACCAGAGGTATTTCCAAGAAATATCCAATTTGCAGCACGATAGCATGTCCCCTTGAATCGCTCTGTGTCAACAAAAGTTTCAAGCCAGTAAATGGGGTGCTGATACACTGTTTGCCAATCTGCAGAGATAGCTCTGGCACATTGTCCAAGCAGGTGAGAAGCGAGATGAGGGACATTAATCCACGGTAAAATAAGAAACCTGGAGTTATATGCAAGCAGGTGACGATTCCTTTCAAGGGTTTCATTAGACCAGCCAATAAATCTATCACGGTGGAGCAGTTTATAAGGAGCTGATGCAAAGGCAAAGCAGGCAATGGGACGTTCTGCAGCAAAAAAGATATATTTCAGGTGTTCACCAACCGGCTGAGTGTAGCCGAGGTAATGATAATGTTCAACCAGGCCATTAAACAACTTTTCATGTTTGGTTCTTCGAACCTGTCTCATCTCGATTGGCTGGAGTTTTTTAACGGTGGAGCTAATGATGTGTGTGTCTACGTCAGGTTTAGGAATGGTTCGCTGTGCTTGTCGTCCACCAGTAAATGGCTTTTTTCTGGCTGGTAGTTTAATCAGTCCATCCCGGTGAAGCTTGAGCATAAGACTTCGGCAAACGCCATCTTTGAGTACGCCATTGGGTTGAACCCAGTTCCATTGCTGGCATACCATTATAGACAAAGCATTGCGGCTTTTTTGGGGATTATCTGCAATAAGTTTGGTGAGGTAGTCTATGTCCTGTGAGGTAATAACTCGTTTGCGATATATGAATAATTGATCCATAGTTAAGAGAGTCGCTTACCTGGATAAAGCATGTTGTTCTACCGTCTGAGATAAGGGGGAAATCAGATTGTTTCCCGAGAGACGGTCGTTTAAAAATTGCCAAAAAGATATGCCGAGTTTGCGGCAGGTTTTTTTGAGACTTGCAAAGGTATCTCGACATTTTCGGCCTGCTTCACTGCGAGTGCTGCCACTGATTTTACGTTTTTTTACATATTCGCGAATATCATTTTCGCTTAGATTATTGTGGAGAGGTATTTCAGGCCTGTTCAATACCAATAGCAGTTCACTTTTGTTGGCATGAAGACGTTTAAGGGCGATGTTGAGAAGTATGAAATCGGTATTCTGGGTGAAAATATCGTCGAAAACTTTTTGCAATCGATGACTTTCTTTTTCAGAAGGATTTTTTTTGTATGTTTTCAATTCATCGTAGAAATCCCAAACTTGTTGTCGCACCTTTTCAAGAACTTCCTGTTTTTTGGTGCTTGGTACGATGAGTTTAGCCAACGTTCGCTCTGCATGAACCCAGCACAAAGAGTGACTGAGTATGTTAAACTGACCGGCATCATCACTGACAATGACAAAATCTTTGGAAATGTGGCGCATAAGATTAGCCAGCAGAGCCCCCTCAGTTGCAATTTGTTTATGCCGTGGTTTGACTATTCCTATTTTTTTGAGATGTGATTCCCACCCAGCAGAATCCGTAAATGTTGTTATCGGAAATGCTTGTAAAAGAGAAAGGGAGGATTTTGGTAATCGTGCATCGATCATATATTGAAAAGCATCCTCGTTGAGAAGATAAGCAATTCCACCGGCACAAAGAAGCTCAAGGAAGTTAATTCTACTTTTACTCTCTGTACTTTTGAACCAGGCGAAGAACTCGTTTCCTATATGAGTGCAATATCCGTTTCTACCATTGTGACGAGCACCGGTATCGTCCACATTGATATAGCCAGAGGATTGTAATCCTGCCTGGAGAATATCATCCTTTTCTGCGTGGAATTGATCTTTACCCTCATTAAGAATCCTGTTTATCTGGCAGGGTGAGATATCTATATCCCACTCCCTTAATTGCTCTAGAATAAGGGGTTGGGTAACATGACAATGATGATATTGATAGAGTATGAAACTTTTGAGGACAAAATCAAAGTGGCCATCTATATGAGGGGGTAGTTTTCCGGCAACAATTTTTCCTTCTGGTGTCTGCCATTGCTCAAGTAAATAACGAGTGTTGAAAGAAACTATCTGCAGCCCACGGACCGTATAAGAATTAAGCCCTTTAAAAGTAGAACCATCAGGGATGTGCTCAGGTGCTATCCGTTCTACTTTGTCGATTTTCAATGTTGCCGTTTTCTTCTTCTTTTTTTGATTGATTCCTTTGAGGGAAGGTTTTGGTTTGAGATCTTTCGGCAATTTACTGGGCTTTATCTTGGGTTTTGGATTCTGGTTTTTGAGGCGGGCAATTTCATCTTTAAGAAGCTGATTCTGCTCCTTGAGGGTAAGGATAATCTCAAATTGTTTTTCAAATTGCTCCAAAAGAAAAATGATTGTCGGATTTTCCTTGTCTTGTTTTGGGATGTTTTTGATGATTTTATCAAGTGTGTTTCTCATGATTGGCATCATACAAAACCAGGGCGTCGAACGCACGGTTTATTTTACCATCACTTTTGGAGAAGTTACAACAATCTGAACATTTCCAAAATATGCAAAAAAAGGAAAAGTAAAGATCCGCCCGCTAAGCGGGTGGCCTTGAGTTTACCCCTTAAAGGGGATAAGGATACCTCTTGCCCCCTAAGGGGGCGAGGTGTTGTCCCTCTATTAAATTAAAATAATCGCTGTTGTTTGTTTTCGACCTGTCGTTCTTTTGCTTCTTGATACTTCACATATTTACGTATCTTTTCAGCATCCAAACCAACAGTATCTACACAATAACCACGTGACCAAAAATGATTACCCCAATAGGGGCGTGTTTTCAACTTACGAAACTTGTTGAAAACGCGGATTGCGGTTCTCCCTTTGACGATACCCATATAATCGGAAATCGATAATTTGGGAGGAACCATCACGATCAGATGCACATGATCTTTTTGAACATTTAATTCTACAACTTCACACTGCTTCTGCTCACTAAAGGCTCTGATACAACTGGTTACTTCTTGTCTGACTTCGCCCTCAAGTATTCTTACACGATACTTGGGTGTCCAAACCATATGGTATTGGCAATGCCAGAGTGAATGTGATAATTTCTTAAAGCGGCTCATAATTTGCTCCTGATATATTGTGGGGACAACACATCGTGGAGCTTATTATGAGCCTTTTTGAGTCAACTGGCAAAGCCGTTGAACTCTGACCACGCCCAAAGGACGTGGTTTT
>DOCA01000091.1 GCA_003503995.1 Holosporales bacterium | reverse complement strand
TGAACTGTTGAACAGCCATATTATAATCAATTGAGACTTTAATGAGTTGACGCGGCGATTTAACGGATGCATCTGCTTCATCTGCTAGGGCACCAAGGGCTTCTTGTAGATCTGTGTAGTTTGCGGAGATAATGGCGTATTTGTCTCGAACAGCTAGGCCTTTTAGTAAGGCAAGAGCATTAACTCTGACGGCATTCGCTGGGATTAGGCGGCTATTGCTTCCGTTTGCCGTTGAAATCTTCATTGTCAAGGAGGCTTCATAAACTTGAGTGCTTAAGACTCTTCCAAGAAATTCTAAAAGAGAGGCTGTGTCACCGTAATTTTTTAAGTAAAGCATATGATCATAAATATCTTTACTTATCTCGATATTAGCTTCTCCCAATGTTGCAATAGATTCTGAGAAAGCTGTTAAGAGAGGTTTGATCAGTTGTTCTACAATATCATTTTGTTCTCCATCGACTGCGGCAAGAAGATCTTGTGTTTTTATATAACGTTTTGCATTATCTCTTACTTCTACGGGGGGGGGCGCTGTCTTCAATCTCAGTAATTTTTACTTTTAGAATGTCGATAGCGGCTTCTACTCCACCTCTATCAGCTTTTTTTGTCTGTGAATTGCTTTCAAGGGTCTCGATCAGTCTTAGAAGTTCACCTAGATCTTTTTGAGTGATTTTTTCTGCAAATTGCTCCACAAAAGAGGGACGAGCATCGCCTGCACCAAGATTGCTTTCGGGTTTGCTGAAAATTCTAGTTTTGAAAATGCCCATGCCAGGTTTGGCTGGGTCCAGTTGATTAAAAACATCTTGAGCAAAACCTTGAAGGGTAGCCCCTTCCGTTACCCAGTCGATTGCTTCAGGTGCTTCTAAGTCATCATTATGTGTGAATGAGGCACCAACTTTAGTCATTTGAGGTTTTAGAACAGGATTGTCAGCCACATCATTTGTTCCCGTTAAGCGTGCAGTTAGATTTTCAATGATTCTTTCAAGTTTTGCGATTTCTTCGGGATTGGCAACTGGAACGATAGGGTCTAGCTCTTCTCTTTCATCTACAGCATCAGGAACTCTATCTAATAGGAGAGTAAGGTGAGCCAAGGCTGCTTGTGCGCTTTCTAAATCTTCTAGGTTATCTTCAGCGTCTCTTTCATCCAGGCCGAGCCTTTCAATGAGCTTTGTTTCAAAATTTTTAACTTCTTCAACTAAGGCATCACGGGTTTCTTTTTCTGCCTCTTCCATGATTTCAACTTTTATTTCTTCAGCAACAATGCCGATATGTTTTCCTGAGCTGACTTTTTCCATGAGTGTAATCATATTTGCTTCGCTGGCGACTACGCCTTTTTGAGAAAGTGCGCGGCGTGCATGAATTTCTTCATGCTTAGATAAACTGCCAAGGGCATTTTGGCTTGTTAATGTCATAAAAAGGGAAAGTGAGATAGAAGTTAGAATCGTAAACTTTTTCATAATACGCCTCAGTAAAAATAAAATTTGAGAAAAAAGTGCATTTTTACACAATATATAGACAAAATAATAACCTACAAAATATTTATTATAAATATTTTATTACTTTATGAGTCTTGTTATTTTCAAGTTATTGATTTTTTTTGATTTAACATTTTTTCTTTTACTTGGAAAGATTTTTTATACTTAGACGGCCTCATCGTGCTCACCTGGGTTAAGCCTTTTTTAGTGATGCCTCACAGAAACTTCTGCAAGGACCTCTTTTGGTGATAAAAAGCAAAGACTCGGTTTTTAAGGGAAGTGAACGTTAGGGGTGTATTTATATTTCCATAGCCTCGCTTCCTTTTTTCCCTCTTACAGTCCTCTCAAAAAAATCCCAGACGTCGTCAATCGCTCCTAAACGATAAGACATAGTCGTCGATTGCTCTTTCTGAGAGCGAAACCTTTTTGGAATGACTATGTTGATTTTTTTAAATAAAAAAACTATTTTTTTCTTCTCGATTTTTTCTCTTTTTCTTATGAAAAATCCATGTGAATAAAGATTATAAAAAATTCTCTTAAGGTGTTGATAAAACTCTAAAACCCGCAAAAATGCTGGTTTTTTTTAGGAGAGGAATTCTTTCTCTCCTGTGGATAACTCTGTTGAAAACTGTAATTTCCCAGAAAATCCCACTTGATCTCCATGATATCCCATGCTATACCTTAATTAACCATAGGAGAACTTTGACCAGTTTTCTTTATTTAATTAGTTAAGTTTTAGTGTCGAAATTTTAGATCTGTAGGTGGCAGCTTTAATGGCTCTGTTTTTATCAACGTTTGTGAATAAAGTAGACAAGAAGGGGCGGGTTTCCGTGCCGGCTCCTTTTCGTGCAGCGTTATCTACAGAGCCTTATCAAGGTTTTGTGGCCTTTCGCTCTCACAAACATGATGCCATTGAGTGCTGTAGTTACACCCGTATGGAGCAATTGAGCCAAAGCGTTGATAGCCTTGATCTCTTTTCACAAGAGCAAGACGATTTTACAGCGACGATATTTGCTGACTCTCTTCAAGTTCCTTTTGATGGAGATGGCCGCATTGTTCTGCCCAAGAAGGTATTGGATTACCTTGATATGACCGAGGGAGCTGAGAGTCGCGAAATTGCTTTTGTTGGGAGAGGAGCTACGTTTCAAATGTGGTTGCCTCAGAATTTTGAGGCAGCTCAAAAAGAGTCTCGAACACGCATTAAAGAGGCGCAGTCAACTTTAAAACTCTCTCCGCAGTCTCGTTCTGGTAAGGGAGAGTCCTTATGACAGAGCCTCGCTTAGAGAGAGGTAATCCTCTCCATTATTCTGTGATGTTGGATGAGGTGCTTGACTCTCTTAATTTGCAAAGCAATGGCTCGTATTTGGATTGTACTTTTGGGCGTGGTGGTTATAGCAAGGGTGTTCTTGAAGCGCTTGGAACAACGAAAATTATAGCTCTTGATCGTGATGCAACAGCTCGAGAAGCAGCATCTGAGTTTAAGGCGCAATACGCGGATCGTTTTTATTTCCATCCTGTGTGCTTTGACCAGATGGCTGAGGCTCTGTCCGAGGACGAGAAACTTGACGGCATTATGTTTGATCTTGGGGTTTCCTCTCCGCAGTTAGATCGCCCCGAGAGAGGTTTTTCTTTTCGTTTTAAGGGCCCCCTTGATATGCGCATGGGAAATGAGGGGATTACAGCAGCAGATGTTGTAAATACCTATGGTGAGAGCGAATTGGCAGATCTTATTTATCTCTACGGAGAAGAGAAAAAATCAAGGGTTGTAGCCAAAGCCATTGTTATGGATCGCAAAGAAAAGCCCTTTGAGACAACGAGCGAATTGGCAGGGTTGTTGCGCCGAATTATTCCTAAGTCTAAGGATGGTATTGATCCCGCAACCCGTACTTTCCAGGCTTTGCGTATTCATGTGAATGATGAGTTGGGGCAGCTTGAACGTGCCCTCGACGCGTCACTAGCGTTATTAAAGCCCGGTGGGCGCTTGGTTGTTGTGAGTTTCCACAGCCTTGAAGATCGTATTGTTAAAAAATTTATGGTGAAGCACAGCAAAAAAGAAGCTGTAAATCGTTACGTACCCGAGGTCCTTGGGGCCTCAAGTGAGCAACCCGTGTTGAAGCTTGTGAGTCGTAAGGCAGTGTTACCAAAGGCTGAAGAGGTTAAAGAAAATCCCAGATCACGTAGTGCAAAGCTCCGCGTGGCTGAATACTTAGGTTAAGACAATGTTCAATAAATCAACTTTTGTAACGTTATTTACTCTATTCCTTTTAGGGAGTTTGACCTATGCCATTAAGCAAAAGGTAATCGAGCTTGATAATGACTTGGCACAAGTTCATCGTAATATCGCTCATTATCAAGAGTCTATGCATATTTTGAACGCAGAATGGACTTATTTGACCCGGCCGTCTCGCTTGCAGGCCCTTGTTGAAGAGCATACCAGTTTACAACATTCTCCTGGTGTTTCTCTTGTGAGTTACGAGGAAGTTTTTCAGCAGGAGGAAGGGTTTTATAATAGGCAAGAGCCCCTTGAATCTTCCGTGCGTCTTGCTAGTATGAGACGATAGTAGAAAGCCCCTCTAAATGAGTCGTTATACGCCACATGGTAATGCGGGACATCGTCCCCAAGGTCGTAAATATAAACAAGCCCTTGAAATGGCTCGCAACCGTTTAGTGATTGCGGGCATTTTATTTGTTTTTATTTTATTTGGTGTTGGTGGACGACTTATCTTTATGGGACTTAGTAATGAGGGCGGCGAACCTCTTTTTGTCCATGATGCCGTGCGTTCTCAATTTCACCAAGGTCGCTCTGATATTGTGGACCGTAATGGCGTTGTGCTAGCCACAACGGTGACGACCTCTTCTTTATATGCTAATGCGAAAAAGGTGTTGGACGCAGAAATTGCTGCTAAAATGCTGGCGCAAGCATTACCAGGGTATTCAAAAGCCAAGCTTCTTAAAAAGCTCAAATCAAATCGTCGCTTTATTTGGCTAGCACGTCATCTAACACCAAAGCAGCGAGATCGTATTATGCACCTTGGTATTCCTGGAGTTAGGTTTCGGAAAGATTTTAAGCGTTTATATCCCCATGGCCCTTTAGTTTCCCACGTGGTTGGGTTAACGAACATTGATAATGTTGGTATTGCTGGCCTTGAAAAAAGTAATGAGCAATTTTTGCTAACAGAGGGAAAACAGCTAGATTTAAGTCTTGATGTTCGAGTTCAACATGCCATTGCTGATGAGCTTAAAAAAGGGATGCAGGAATTTAACGCAACGGGTGCTGCTGCTATTGTTATGGACTTGCAGACCTCAGAAGTATTGGGGATGGTATCGCTGCCGGACTATAACCCTAATAAGAATGTAAAGTTAGACTCTGATGGTTACTTTAATCGAGCAACCGTTGGTATGTATGAAATGGGATCAACGTTTAAAATACTAAATACGGCTATGGCTTTGGAATCAGGGACTATAACCTTAGCGACAAAATATGATACTTCGGAAGATATTAAAATTGGCCGTTTTTCGATTTCTGATTATCGAGCCAATCACGGGGTTATTAACGTTGCTCAGGTTTTTGTGCATTCCTCTAATAAAGGATCTGTCAAAATGGCGCTCGATGTTGGCACGGAAGGCCAACAGGATTTTATGCAAAAAGTTGGGTGCTTAACCCGTTGTAATATAGAAGTCCCTGAGAAAGGCCAGCCTATTATTCCCCGCCATTGGCGTGAAGCAAATACCATGACAATTTCCTATGGTTATGGTTTGGCGGTGAGTCCTTTACATCTTTTAAATAGTGTGGCTAGCGTTGTGGGGGATGGTTGTCGAAAAGAAGCAACCTTGATAAAGCTAAAAGAAGGAGAAAAAAGGCGCCCTTGTGATCGTGTTGTTCAATCGTCCGTTGCCCATAAGATGCGTCAGTTACTACGTTTAGTTGTTGTACAGGGAACCAGTAAAAAGGCAAATGTGCCGGGGTATTTTGTGGCGGCTAAAACGGGAACTCGTAATATGCTCGAGTCTAGTGGTGCTTATAATAAAAATCGTGTTTCGACAACTTTTGTGGGCCTTATCGGAGAATCCGTTGAAAATCCAAGGTATATAGTTGTTGCATTGTTGGAAGATCCGAAGGGATTGAAAAAAACTTTTGGATTTACGGCTGCGGGCTGGAATGTAGCGCCGATTGGCGGTAGGATATTAGGGAGGGTTGCTCCGATTTTGGGGCTCCAGCCAAATTTGAAAATATTAAACGAAGGGTTTGATCCCTTTTTACAAAGTATTGATTTTTCTAAAAAGAAAAAATGATAAAGCTCTTTAAAATAGGTATGGGAAAACATGACAGTAATTGATTTAAAAGGAAAAGGTTTGAAGTTTCGCGACTTGGTAAAACAGGACGAAGTCTTGATGGCAGCCAATTGGCCTGGAGATGAGGAAATCGACCGTCTTACTTTTAACTCGAATGATGTCGCTGAAGGCGATATTTTCCTCGCTATTCCTCCTTTAGATAAATCTTTAACGGGGATTGACTATATTACTCAGGCCGTTAACCAGAATGCAAAAATCGTTATTAAAGAGAGCCAAGCGCCGACACCAACGGATTTAAGGGACACCCAGTTTATTGATATTGCTAATGCACGTCATTTAAAGGCTTTGATTGCAAAACGTATTTACAAGGGCCAACCTAAGGTTATTGTGGGTGTGACAGGCACAAACGGTAAAACCTCCGTTGCAGAATTTATGCGCCAACTATGGGAGCAAATGGGCTATAAAGCTGCGACTCTTGGTACCCTCGGTATCAAAAGCTCTGTTGACCTCAAAGGCTTGCCTGATGTGACTCAAACATCTCCTGATTCCTTTGTATTGCATCAGGCTCTTTCCATGATGAAAGAGCAAGGAATTACTCATTTGGCCATAGAGGCTTCTTCCCATGGTATTGATCAAAATAGATTGGACGGTGTAAATTTCACAAGCTGTGCCTTTACAAATCTCAGTCATGATCATTTGGACTACCATGGCAGCATGGATCTTTATTTTGAAGCAAAACGCCGTCTCTTTGGCTCTTTGATGGAAGAGGGAGACACGGCTGTTTTAAATGCGGATACTAATTATTTTGATATCTTAAGTCAGGTTTGCCGAGCCCGAGGTATTCATGTAATCCCTTACGGCAAGCGCACGGAAGAGGGAATTCAATTGAATGAGCTTGTTATTGAAGGTCCACATCAAAAAGCGGTTCTTTCCATTAACCATGAAAGACACGTTGCAGAGTTTAGTTTTATCGGAAAATTTCAGGTTCTGAATGCTCTATGTGCTATGGGGTTGGTTATGGGGACGGGTATATCTCATTTAAAAGTATTACCCCTTTTAAAAAATTTAAAGCCTGTTTCTGGACGCCTTGAGCTTATGGGCATCACAAAATCAGGCGGGGCTGTTTATGTAGATTATGCCCATACACCTGAAGCACTTTCCGAAGTGTTGCTGTCTGTTCGTCCTTATGTTTCTGGTATGTTAACCCTTGTTTTTGGTTGTGGGGGAGACCGAGATGCTCAAAAGCGCCCTCTCATGGGAAAAATTGCAGCGGAATACAGTGATGCGCAAATTATCACCGACGACAATCCGCGTTCAGAAGAGCCTGCTAAAATTCGCTCAGACATTATGGCAACTTGTAGCAACCCCATTGAAATCGGTGATCGTACCAAAGCCATTACCAAAGCCATTAAGCGTTTGACGAAAAATGATGCTTGTCTGATTGCTGGCAAGGGGCATGAAACAACTCAGACTGTTGGGGATACTGTCGCTCATTTAGATGATCGAGAGCTTGCACGTCAAGTTATTGAAGCAACGAATGGAACAGTCTTTTAATGCCCAATTTGTTTTTTACAACCCCTCTTTGGACCAGCGATGATATTCAAAAAGCAACAAAGGGGACAGTTATATCTCCTTTTTCTGCAAATAATGTTCTCATTGATTCCCGTGATATC
The DNA here is from genome assembly GCA_003503995.1 of Holosporales bacterium. Lineage (GTDB taxonomy): Bacteria > Pseudomonadota > Alphaproteobacteria > Caedimonadales > UBA9215 > UBA9215. The sequence goes on along the minus strand of DOCA01000091.1, from coordinate 174 downwards.
AGAGGAGGGGAGCTTTTTGTAGCGATCAAAGGGCCTAAATTTGATGGACATGATTATGTGGCTCAAGCCCTTGATAAGGGGGCTGCAGGCGCTCTGGTGGATCATGTGCCAGATAATTTAAAAGAATTGCCTGAGGCTTTGCCCCTTGTTGTGGTTGAGGATGTTTTGCAAGCT
>DOCA01000077.1 GCA_003503995.1 Holosporales bacterium | reverse complement strand
TACCTTAAAGAATAATGCTGGCAATACAGTCTTACTTGTAGCAAGGACATAGCTTTTGGTTTCAGGATCATAAACATAGGTATTTTTAGAATCCATTTTCATTTGATAGGTTAGCGCTTTAGAAGACGGTGCTGAAGAGCTTGACGCCCTGTCTAAACTTTCAAGAATCTGCGGAACAGCCGAAGCATCAAAAACAATACTATCCATCAAACCTGATTGACCAAGATTAATTGTACTTTGTGATAAGTCTGTGATGTCGCTACTTGCACCAGCCATAACAAAGTGAGGGTATTGCGTGACAGGATGTAACAATTGCTCTGCAAGGGTTTCCCCAAAATCCAATCGTTTTTTTAATTCAATAAGCATTTTATTTTTTGGTGCCATTAATGCTTTTAACGATTGCCGCGATAAAGACCTTTTCAAAGCTTTATTAAAAGCTTCTATTAAGTTTGTTCCTTGAACCTCAAGCAATTTCGAAAGCACTTTAAAATACTCATCATCAGGGTCTTCAATGGAGTAAAGTTTTTCTAAGAAACAACGGGACTCTTCATCTTCGCTATAAGAACGCCAATAGGTCATCCATTTAACAAGGTCTATATTTTCCCTAATACCGTAAAGAATTTCATCTGATTGGAGCATCACTCCCATTCTTATGAGTTCTCCCATGCTTATGGACGGGTCTTTAGCATAAGCTATTAAAATTGCGTGATCCCAAGTGCCTCCTTTATAATTGTGGGCATAAGCTAATTTCAATGCTAATCCTTTCTCAGAATCACTTTGAAGTTCTTCTAATACGGGTACTATTTTTGCTTGATGTTGCCTTAAATCCTCTTTTTGTCTGTTTCTTTCAGAGGCAATAGCCCTTGTTTTTTCACGTAAACCTGTAATATATAATAAACGATTACCAGCAAGTGACATGGCTTTCCCAACTCTTACTAAATCATCGCCCGTAATTTCATAAGCTTCTTCTTCCTTTGCAACGCTATGTCCTTCCGTCTTCAAATGATTTAGGTTTTTCCCGATATATTGGTCACGCCTAAATGGACCTGTTAACTCACTAATCTCTGTTGCTAAAAGTTGTCCCCAACTTACAAGAACCCAGTTAGTTTTGCGAACAAGAGGGGCTTTCGGAACTAAACCATTATGACTTTTAATGGCTGCAAAGAGTTCCGAGTGTTCACGATTAATACCTTCACTTTGATCAGCGGATGAACTCCCTGCCTCAACTTTTTTTGCTTTGTTCCAAAAATTGCGGATAGCTTCCTCGCTCACAATATCTGCTAAGTTAGAACGCTGCACGTCCACTTCAGGAAGATGTTCTGAACCTCTAGACAAAGCTGCATCTGCCTTCGATAAATCTTTAGCACTCACAATATTTGCTAAGTTAGGGCGTGGTATTTCAACTTCAGGGAGGTGTTCTGACGCTTTAGATAAACCTGTTTTTGCTTTCTCTAACGCCTCCGCATTTAAAAAACTTGCTTGAAGAGAATAGGCTGAAAAAAGAAGTGCTGCAAAAGAATAAGAGATTCTTTTCATTGATTTTTTACAGTTATTTAGCATAAATACCCCCGTTACATAACCAAAAATAGGAGTCCCCTCCTTGCTTTATTTAAAGGTAGTAATCATTAACAAACAGTTAATCCTCGTTTAAAGAGAATAATTCAGCTGGAATATTTCCAAATTATAGAGAGTCAAAAACGACGCTGAGCTTTTCTTTAAAATGAAAAAAAGCTATACTAAATTTATGATTGTAAGAGACCTTCGACGCCGAGCGAAACGCTATACCGTTCAAAGCATTATTCTATGCCTTGTCCTCTACTTTCTATATCATCTTATCCAAGGTGGTCGAGGGATTATGACATTGCGTGCCCTTGAAGATTCCCTTGACAAGGCAACCATTGAATTGACTGATGTAAAAGACAAACACGATAAATTAGCCCACCGTGTTGATTTGATGAAACCTGGGTCTATTTGCCCTGATCTCTTGGAAGAACAAGCAAAAAATGTTCTTGGCTATGCTCATCACAACGAAAAAATCGTTTTGAGTGAAAAAAAATCTAATTAAATAAAAAATCTCTTCAATAAAAAAACCCCAGTTTTACTTGTTTTTTTCGATGATTTTTGTCTAAAGTTTTAGCAAATGTCGTTTTTTCAGAAAAAATACAGTCTATCCATTGACCAGTAATCCCTTATTGCGTAAGGTTTTATACGAGGTGGTCTTTTAACCACACTAAAACTGTAAAAAAGATGGAGTAACCCCGTGAATAAAAATGATCTTGTAAATAAAGTTTGTGAATCAGCAAGTCTTCCAAAAGCAGATTCTGCCCGTGCTGTTGATGCTGTATTTGAAGCGATTGCCGGAGCCCTACAAAGTAAAAGCGACGTTCGTTTAGTTGGCTTTGGTACTTTTTGTGTTGTTGAGCGTAAAGCAACAGAAGGCCGCAACCCTAGAACAGGTGAGAAAATTCAGATCGCTGCAAAAAGCGTTCCAAAATTTAAGCCTGGTAAAGACCTTAAAGAATGTGTCGCTGCCTAAGTACGGCGACTTAAACTTAAGCAACTTTAAAGGCCTCGTATTTACTTACGGGGTTTTTTATACCTTTCATTTAAAATTTTCTCAAAATTTCATATGCAAAGGTTTCTATAGGCATTCAGATCATGAAAAAAACCCCTGTTATTGGGCTATAAAGGTAAAGCACAACACAGGGGTCTTTCTGAGGGGACTTAAAAACTAAGACTAAAACATCTCAAGTTAAAAGATATATAGTGTCGCTACGATGAAAGGTCAAGTCTTTTCTAATCTATGTCACTTTATTAATACTCTTTTCAGAGAAACGCCAGCCTAGGCGCCAGCAACAAGATCTATAAGAGCCTCTGCTGAAGCTTTTATAAAAGCACATCTTCTTCTTTAAGGTTCAATTGCTCAAGGAATTCGCGCCATTCTCTTGCTGCCATACCCTTTTCATTTGAGGCAATTTTTTGACCTTTAACCAATTTTTTCACAATTTCAGCAGCCGGTTGACTAAGATGCATTGCGTTTTGGCGATATTTTACAAAAGCTTCATAGGAAAGCGGAACCCATTTTTTCACGAGTTCTAGCATGGTATTAGCGTAGGCTTGAATTTCATATTGTGCATGGGAATCAGCTCTCAGGCTCAAGAAGTGAAAGAGGTTATGTAAATCAACTTTCCAATACCATTCTGTATAGTAATTCATGGTAAGATTCATACGCGCCAATTCACGTGTCAAACCAGAACGCGTTGGATCAAGAATTTCTTCGTTCTCATCCTCATTAAGCATTTCTTGATAGTGATCATAACAACGCTCGGAGTCACCTCGTAAAATTTCTAAAACACGCGCAGAATCCTTAGCATTTAAAGTTTCTCCACGCCCCTGTTTATTAGTCGTTGATTGAACGGCTAGTTTCTCGGGCTCTGGGATATAAAACTCTTTGCTCAAAATAGAATAGCGTGCGGAGTATTCGTTCACATTTGCTGTGCGGTGGCGAATCCATTGACGGGCTATAAAAATAGGAAGCTTTACATGAAATTTAATTTCACACATTTCAAAGGGCGTTGTGTGACGATGGCGCATAAGATAATTAATGAGCCCCTGGTCTTGGCTCAATATTTTTGTGCCCTTACCATAAGATACTCTTGCCGATTGAGTCACAGCAGCATCATTACCCATATAATCGATTACTCGCACAAAACCTTTATCAAGAACCGGGAAAGGTTCATACAAAACCTTGTCCAGTTCTTCTGACATAGCACGCCTTGTTTCAAAAATTTCGGCTTGCATCTCGTCCTTTTCTTCTTTTTTCTTAAAGGCTAGTGTCATAGGGGGTCTCCTTAAAAATCTATCAAAACTATCTTCTATTTATACATATTTTTTCACAACTCCCAAGCAAATCTTCTGCAAAAAAAGACGTTGAAAAAACAAAAGCCTGACGCTACATTAAACTTTAGAAAACGACGACACAAAGGAATAACAAATGTCTTTTACCTCTAAAACATCACGATTTCTTTTATCCACAACTCTCTTTTTTCTTCTTATCACGCCACAACTTTGCTTTTCATCTGCTGAGGCTGAAGAAGGCGAAAAAGAGTTCTTTATTGCTCTTGTTGCTCCATCAGGAGCGGTAAATCCTGATGTTGTTAAAGTTTTTCGTCAAACGTTAGAAAAAAAGGGCTGTCGCACTCTGTTGACTGATCACTATCAAGACACAACAAAAGCACCTTACGGATACCACTCAGAAAGCGATAAAGTCCGAACAAAGTTTTTTGTAGACGCTCTAAATGGAGATGCTCAAGCTATTGGGGCCTTACGTGGTGGCTATGGATCTCAAGCTGTGGTGCGAGCTTTAAAAACAGCTCCCTTAGAGTCTCGGCCGCCAAAAATTCTTGTGGGCTTTAGTGACTTTACTCTTTTAGGTCTTTATTGCCAAAGTACTTTTGGAGATCACTTTTTGCATGCTCCTATGTACTATGCTGCGGAAACACAAGAAACATCAGGAGCCACTATTGGATCAGGCACCTCTCTTACAGAAGTGACTGATATTTTAAAGGGAGATGTTTCTCAGCTGACTTATATGTTAAAGCCTCTTAATGATAAGGCCAAAGAAACCACTATTGAAGGTTCTCACCTCTTAGGCGGAAATTTATCTGTTATCCAACGCAATGCTTTTGGCCTTTTGAGAGACCTCTCTTTTGAGAGGGTCAATTCTCTTTCTTGAAGATACAAGCGAAGATGTGAAAAGACTTGAAAATATCCTATATGGCCTTTTTGATAGTGGACGCTTTGATAGAGTTCAAGGCATCTTCTTTGGGAACCTTCCTTTAACGGGTGGTTCATTTGAAGACTTTATGGGGCGCTTTAACTCTTATTTGTCCACTGCGTTACGCTTAGATCTCCCTCTCTATTACAGCCCAGATTTTGGCCACGGCCTTAAAAACAAGCCTCTCCCCATGGGGACGCTCGCCGCTATAGAAGCAACAGACTTTGGGTCACGGCTGACTGTGGAAACCTTTAGCTTAAAAAAAGGCTGACGCGTTCCTCAAAGAATGACAAGATAGTACTACCCTGCAACTTAAAAGGTTTGCGATCTGAAAAAATGTGAAGAGAAAAATAATGATAAAAAAACACTCTACAATCCTTCTAACAACCGCCGTTCTTCTAACTTCTTTGGCTCATGCAACAGCAAAAAAAACAGCCGGAGAACCAGAAATGGTCTTTCAAATTGCGCCCTATGAAAGCCTTTTAAACAAAGATATTCAACGGGGGGATAAAAATTCTGAAGCTTTTAAAAAGATAAAAAAAGACTGGGGGCGATCTTCTCCTATTCCTCTTTACCGTCTTAAAGTTGTGACGTTTTCATACGTCGATTTTAACGGAAAGCAGCATCAAAATGGCGAATGTGTTGTGATGGATGCAGTTGCTCCACGGGTTCTGACGATCTTTAAAGAACTTTATAAGCGTCAATTCCCCATCCACCAAGCCAAGCGCATCGAATTCTTTGGCGCCGATGATGATAGATCCATAGATGCTAACAATAGCTCTTCTTATAATGCCCGTACTAATATTGGAGACTCTAGCTACCCGTCAATGCATGCGTATGGTCTCGCCATTGATATTAACCCTGTACAAAATCCCTTCCACAGCTTTAAAAATGATGCAGCAAAAAAACAAGGTATCCGACAAACAAAACCTGCTGCTGGAAGTGAGCAATACATTAATCGCCGTCGAGCTCGGAATGACAAATTACCCGGCTTAGCAGAAGGGATTATTGATATATTTGATAATAATGGCTTTAATACATGGGGTGGTGACTGGAATGATCCTATTGATTGGCAGCACTTTCAAACCTCAAGAGCTCTGGCAAATCTCCTTACCGTCATGAGTCCTCAAGACGCAGAAGTCTTTTTTGAAATGCATGCAGAAACACCTGCTCTTATGAGAACTTTTCCTGCAAAAGAAACACTCCTTATAGACCTTTATCAAGAAAACCCTGAAAAATTCATGGCGATATTTATAGCAAACCCAAGTCTTTTTTCTCTCTCTGATAAAGATCAGGCAATCCGATCCATTAACAAGCAATGGGAAAAAATCGCATAAGCTTCTAGAAACTTAGCCCTCTTTGACGACGGCGGTATAAAAGTGCCGTTGCGCTGGGTAATAGAACCTCACCACGCAAATATGTAATAAGAAGAAGAACCCCTGCCACAAAAGGAGAAATCACTTCAGCCTTCAACCAATTGGTGAATGCTATTTTTTGAAGCTTATTCAAGAAGTCAGGCCGTTTAAAGCTTTTTTGAAAGGGGATCTCTGGCGTTTTAGAGGGTAAAGACAGCTTAGAAAGCCTTGGACGTAAAGGCGAAATGCCTCTATTACTCTCAAGATCACCTTTAAAAACCTGCTTCAGTGCGCTTATCTTTGACGAGCTAAAAGCAAAATAATCAAAACTCATTCCACCAAGCATACTACCATTTTCTTGGATGCCACTCCCTCCTGAAGGAGAAGAGGGAAAAGAAAGCGCATCCAAAGCGTCATTATCATCACTCTCTATTTTTTCTTGCCTGACTTTAAAATCAGTTTGCGAATCCTCCACAAAAGACAAAGCATTCAGCGCAGCTGCACGAGAAGGCATGTGAACACTACCTATATAAAACACCTTTCTTTTTCTCTTAAAACTGGCTTATCTTTTAGTAAACTTTCTTCTACTCCTTGAGCTGCATAAAGAGTGCCAGGAATCGATGCTCCATAATCAAAGCCTCCATCCTCTATCATGATTAGGGGCTCTTCCTCAAATTGAGTTTCCTCTACTCCTTGAGTGACTATCTGCGGCTCAAAGGTGCCAATAACTCTTCCTAAATTATTAGCAACCAACTGCAAGACCTCTTCAAAACGGTTTTGTAAATGATTGTCAGCATCGGGATGTAGGCGTATTACCCAATTCATAGACGAAAGAATAGATTCAATATCTTGGGCAATTTGAGTATTTGAATGTGATAAATCAACATTAACTGTGCAAAACATCTTCATAGCTTCTAGCTCTATGAGGGGCTTAGGCATAGCGGCAGGCTCTAAAACAGAAGTGTTGGTTTCTGGGGTGGATTCAGCCATAGTAGCATGGTTCAAAGTAGCCGCACTAGTTGTTTGGGTGAGCGGAAGCGTTCTGGTGGCATAACGGAGGCGTTCAGGATTTTCATTGTGAAAAGTAGCTGTGCTAGTCGTGGGGATGGTTAGCAAAGTGCTAGTGGCAAGACATAAGGGTAAAAAGCGTTTTTTCATGATCGCAGTCTCCATGTAAATGACAAAAACACGCTAGGGGAAAAAAAGAGAGGTGTATAGGG
>DOCA01000009.1 GCA_003503995.1 Holosporales bacterium | reverse complement strand
TTTTCTTCATCTGACATACTATGCGTTTCCTTCTTCTATGACTTCTTCGTTTTTTTCTGCAACTTTTTCTGCAGCTTTAGGAGCATCCTCTAGAGGCTTACCAGAGAGCCGCAAAAGTGTTTCTGTAACCTCTTGAATAATGGATTGTGAATAGTGTTCAATGCCAGCACCGTCCCAAGAAATGCTACAGTCACTTTTTTCAAAATTCTCCCCAGACTTAACAGAGATTTGGGCAATGGAGTCGTTATTTTCTTGAAAAGTTTTTATATGCTGAGTCACCTGTTCTACAAGGCTTTGATGGACATTGATAGTTATTTTTTTATCTTGCGGTAGACTCTTGTAAGCCTTATCAATAATACCTTTTATCTCTTCAAATGCCCCTTGATTTAATAATGTTGGCATTACTTTTGAAATAATTAATTCACAAACTTGGGCAACTTGTACATGAAAAGTTTCAAGAAGCCCTTTCTCTGTCTCTATAAGCTCTTCAAGCTTAGCTGTAATCACAAACATCTGATCAGCTGCCATCCTTATGATACCTTCATTTGTATCTTTGACACCTTTTTCATAGCCCTCGTTATAAGACTGTTTGCCAACGTCTTTGTTTGCTGCAGCTAATTGTTTAGGTGTGATGGACTGAATATCATCACTTGTCTCTGAATAACTAAATTCCGTATCAAAAAGGTATTTCTGAGTTTTTGTTTCCTTTTCAAGGGGGGCGGTATTATCCGATAAGTTGGTCATTATCGTCTCCTCCTTGACTTACAACAATTTTACCTTTGTCGATTTCATCTTTTGTAGCTGTGACAATTTCCATTTGAGCCTCGTCAACATCGCGTAGACGAACCATACCAAGAGATTCCATGTCTTCTTTTAAAAGCTTGGCCGCACGCTCAGACATATTGTTGAAAAAGAGCGTCTTAATTTCTTCATTGGCACCTTTAAGAGCCAAAGCAAGTTTGCTTTTATCAACGATACGGAGAATCGTTTGAATACCACCACCATCAATTTTAACAATGTCATTAAAGGTAAACATTAAGGCTCGGATGCGCTCCGCAGATTCTTTATTGTTTACCTCAAGACGTTCCATGAAACGACTTTCTGTGGGGCGATCAAAAAAGTTAAAGACTTCAGCCAAACGTTCATGGGGATCTTTCTTATCTCCCCTTGAGAAGTTTGCAATAAATTCTGATTTTAGGGTTTGTTCAATATTGCCCAAAATTTCACGACCAACCGTTTCCATGTGAATGGTTCGGCTCATAATTTCAAGAGATAATTCATCGGAAAAAAGGGCAAAAATTTTGGCGGCATGGTCAGGTTTAATTTTGGAGAGAACAACAGCAATAGTTTGAGGATGCTCATTTTTCAGATAATTAGCGAGAGACTTTTCATCAACATTATTAAGTTTATCCCACATGGTGCGCCCAGCAGGCCCACTGATTTCTTCCATAATAGAAGCAACCTTATTCGAGCTAAAAACCTTTCCAAGAAGAACTTCTGTGGAAGAAAGAGTACCAACAAGACTGGCGCTAGATCCAGATTTTTCAACAAACTCAACAAAGAGGTTCTCAACATTTTCGGCTCTAACTTTTCCAAGAGTTGCCATGGCTTGAGAAAGATCAACAACTTCCATCTCATCTAATTCTGTAAATATTTTCTGGATATGTGCTTCGGGGAGAGCTAGCATAAAAGCCGCTGCCTTTTGCATCCCTTTAAGAGGTTTTACAGTTTTTACAGTTTTCTCTTTTTTCTCTTCTGAGGGTTCCTGAGCAGCGGGGGCTTGATCTGCACTCATATTCTCACCTTATTCAGTTGTATTTTAGCCGGCATCATCACGCATCCATTCTCGGACAACGCTAACGGCATCTCCTGGTTTGTTCTCAATTAAGCTGCTAATTTGTTTAACGGAAGATTCTCGCACTTGCCCTTCAACTTGTTGCATAGAGATCATTTTCTCTATTGCTTTTGGTTGAGGAGGGGGAGAAGGTGCTGCTGGAGGTGGCGCTGCTTGTTTTATAGGGGTTACATTAGAGTCTTCTGGAAGCGGAGCAACTGCAACCATTTGTTCTGGTATTAGAGCTGGTTCAGCTCTAGGAGCTCCTTCAAGAAGGCGGATGATAACAGGCTTTACAACCATAAGGAGCATCAATAGTCCTATGAGACCAATAATAAAGGCTTCAATTAAACGCACCACATCAGGTTGTGTTAAAGAGAAAGCTGAAGGGCTGTCACCTAAAGTACCAATGGGAGCTGTTTGGGCAAATTGCATGTTAATGACTTCAACTTTATCACCACGCTCTTCATTAAATCCGATGGCATTTTTAACAAGCGTTTTAATTTTATCCATTTCTTCTTGAGGGCGAGGTTTATAAGTGGGCTCGGCTCCTTCTTCAGCAGCCTTTGTATAAGAACCATCAACCATAACTGCAACAGATAGCTTTTGAATGGCACCAATCTCTCTTGTGTGACTTTTAATTTTCTTACTAATTTCGTAATTAACGGTTTCTTCTGTTCTTTTAGAAGCTGCCTTAGAACCTGCAGCAGTGCCTTGATCTCCTTTGGGCAATTCTCCTTCTGTACCCACATTCCCCTTTGAGGAATCTGAGGAAGATTCGTCTTCTGAAACGTTTTGTGTAGAGCGCACAACTTGTCCATCGGGATCATACTCTTCTGAGTTCTCTATAATGCGGTCAAAGTTCATAGCCGCTGATATCTCGGCCCTTACTTTTCCAGTGCCAACATGTTTTTCAACAAGACCTTCAACAATCTGGGACAAGCGATTTTCATACCCAATGCGCATCTCTTCAAGGTTACCAGCTGATAAGATATCTGTGTTATTATCGCCCCGTGCCAATAAGTTACCACGATCATCTACAATGGAAACTTTCTCAGGAATTAAACCTGGTACAGCAGCAGCTACCATATGTTGAATAGCCTGCACTCGGTTTTTATTAAGACGACTCGGCCCATTAAGACTTAAAACAATAGAGGCGCTAGGGTCTTGGCGATCACGACTAAAAAGTTCTCGTCGAGGAAGAACTAAGTGGACTCTGGCCGTTGCGACCTGGGCAATAGAACTAATACTACGGGCAATTTCTCCTTCAAGGGCTCTTAGGCGATTAATATCTTGCACAAAGCTAGAGGTGCCAAGTGCTTCATCCCTGTCAAAAATTTCATAGCCTAAAGAACCTCCCCGTGGCAAACCAATTTCGGCCATTTCCATGCGAAGTCTAGCAACTTTGCCTGTGGGCACATAAACCTCTGTACCTCCTCCTCGAATTTCAGCATCAACACCCATTCCTTCAATTTTGCTAACAATTTTTCCAGCATCGGAAAGATCAAGATTAGAATAGAGAAGAGCCATTTCTGGGTTACCAGCTCTGCCTGTTAAATAATGTAAGCCACTTCCAATGCCTAAAATAACAGAGGCGAAAATAGCTAAGCGAACAACGCCAAAATTACGTAATGTTTGAATAAGCTGTTCCACTTTATGCTCTCCCATATAAAGGAATTAACTTTCTCTTTTAAATAAGTAAATAGAATTTAAATCTATTTTTAACTACATTTTAGAATAAGATTTGAAAGGTTAACAAAAAGTAAAAATTTGAGGGTGAGCGGCAATTTTTTCCTCCTATAGGGAAGAAAATGCCTGATGAAAAAGAAGGAAGAAAAAGTTTGTTTTGAAACAATAGGTTATCTGAAGAAGAAAGTGTTGCTCTTTTATCACAGGTAAAACAGAATGGACGAAAAGAGATAATTTAATTCTTTAGCGCCTTTTGATCATTTCTGATTTTCTCTCTTAAATAATCTAAAAATCCTTCGATGCTACCTCGACTTTGGATGGCACTAGCATATTCATTCCGAAGAGTGATGCTCATGCTGACGTTATTTACAATAACATCCAAAACTTTCAGGCCGCGTTTGGTATTAAAAACTTTCCAATCAATGTGTAGAGGCTCCCCTTTACCAGGACGCCTGATATCGCTTTTTACGACAATACCACCATCGGTTGTTTCACGAGAAGATTTGATGATCAGTTTTTCATTATCATAGTCATCAAATTGTGCAGCATAATTTTCGATAACTGCATCTTCAAAAAGCTGTAGATATTCTTGTTGTTGCTTTTCATTCATGCGACGCCAATAACGCGCAAGAATAAAGCGCCCAATAGACTTTAAAGCAAAGTGTCCTTGGATTTCCGAGCGGAATGATTCCTTTCGTTTGAACATTTTTTCGTCTTTATTAATAAGGATTTGAATCACATTATTACCAAGGTTTACAATGAAGGTTTCATACTTTTCATTATCATCAGTTTTAGCAACAGCATTTTGCGGTGCAATAATGCTAGCTAAAAAGAAAAAGAAGAAAAAGAAATGTTTGTTGCTCATTGGTATCCTTTTAATTTGGCGAAGAGTTAGTCTCAAAAGCTGTATCATCTGATACAGCTATAATGTCATCTGGTACAGCCGAACTTTCTATGGCATCTATAATCTTTCGGTTTTGCATGTATAAAATTCTGTACTGTGCATAGGGATCAGCAGTTTTATCCATCTCATCTGTTACGTCCAAAAGCTTGTGACGAGCTGTAAGTCCTTTTACCCCCAAACGAGAATAAGTTAAAAATCGTTTTTTGTGAATGCGTGCATGAACATAATAAGGGTCTGTAAAGTAAAGAGCGACATCTCCGGTAAGGTCACGAAAGCTAGAAGGGCCTAGCAAGGGAAGAATAATATAAGGACCAGCACCAATTCCCCAACGACGAAAAGTCGTACCAAAGTCGTTTTCTTTTAAGTCTAAGCCTATTTCAGAAGCGGGGTCAAAAATCCCTAACAAGCCAAAAGTAGAGTTAATGACAAACCTCATAAAGGTATTCATAGCCTGCGTGCCTTCCCCTTGAAGTAGATCGTTCACAAAAGTTATGGGGGCTTCTAAATTGCTTAGGACATTTGAAACACGATCTTTAATGACGTCGGCAACAAGATCCTCATAAGCATAGGCCATCGGACGGATAAGCAAACCATCCAAAAAGGTGTTTACAACAAAAATGCCCCTGTTTAAAGGTTCTAGAGGATCAAGTTCTAACATTTGATCCTCATAGAGAGCCGGGTCTTCGATGACGACCTCTTCCTTTTTTGTATCTTTTGCAAAAGCCATTGTTATAACTCCCAAAAATAGAGTTAAGAAAAGAGGTATTTTTTTTATTTTTATCATTTTTTTTAGTCTCTTTTTTTTTCTTAGTATTTTTATGATTTCAGACAATGATAACCAAAAGGTTAATATCTGAAAAGAGATTTAAAAAAAACAGAAAAGATTATTTCATAGAGCTATTGGATGTTTTGAAATTATCTGAAATATTCCTTGGACGTGCATTCCACGTCAAAGAAAAGAAGAGAGCTCCGATTAAAGAACATGCAACAAAAAGAATAAAGACAGCATTCCAACCCCATGTATCTACCAATTGCCCCACACCAATACCAGAAATAAGGGCACCAACAACATAAGCCATAAATCCGGCAAATCCATTGGCAGAACCAACAACGCTTTTGCAGGTAAAGTCAGCCATGGCAATGCCCACAAGAACTTGAGGTCCAGCTAAAAGAAAGCCCGCAAACATAAGGGCTATGGTATCAAAATAGGGATGATTTGCTGGAATTTTCCAAAGAGCAATAAAGGCAATGGCTAAAAGAAGAAGATAAAGGGTGCCAACGGGGCCACGGCGACTCTGAAAATATTTATCGGACATCCAACCAGCAGCAATACCTCCAATGGCTGCAGCAATGTCAAAAATTGCAACTTGTCCACCTGCAAGAAAGAGGTCTGCTCCTTTAAATTCTTTTAAGAAGGCAGGAGCCCAAGTTGCAACACCAATACGAGGAATATAAAGAAAAAGATTTGCAATACTTACATACCAAACAAGCTTATTTTTAAGAATAATTTCGATAAAATCTTTTATAGTGAGTTTTTGACCTTCTGTTTTCTTTGCAAGCTTTACATCTTCTTTGTAGTCTTCAACGGGGGGAAGACCAACTTCTTTGGGTGTGTCTCTTACACGATTAAAGATAAAAAGACTAACAACAATGGCAACAATTGCAGGAATAAAAAAAGCAGATCGCCAGCCATAGTGCATCGCAAGGTAGCCTGCAAAGAGAGCTGCTGCAGCACCGCCAATTTGGTGAGAACAAGACCAAATAGACCATTTAGTTCCGATCTCTTTGGGGCTGAACCAGTGTGTTAAAAGCCTTGCAATAGGAGGAAACCCCATAGATTGGAACCATGAATTTGCAGCCCAAAAAAGAACCAAAAGCCCGAGAGAAGCCCCCGTTCCCATGAAAAAATTCATAACGGCACTACCAATAAGGCCTGCTGTGAGAAAGTAACGTGCATTAGACTTATCACTTAAATAACCATTAAGAAGCTTTCCAACGCCATAAACAACCGAAGCTGCACTAATAATGTAACCAATTTCCGTATTGCTGAAACCATATTCTGCACGAATGCCAGGCAAGGCCATGGAAAAGTTAAGGCGAATAAGATAAAAAGCTGCATACCCTAACATGGTTGTATAGAGGATGCGCAAACGCCAATAGCTATAACTTTTTCCAGCTGTTGTTGTAAATTTACAGGCTGTTGTTGCCCCAGAGGAAAGAGTGGAGGAAATCGTATCAGTCATGACTTTTAGAGCATTCATGTTGCAAAATCCCTTGCTTGATTCTTCTCAATGCTATCGAAAAAAAGAGTTAGGTTAAAGCTTCTTTTACACAATTCTAAAGCCCTTTGCAAGAAACTCTTGATTTTAAGAGAGAATTCTTTGGCAGGAGAAAAGGGGCCCTATTCTGAGCGATCCTCTACTTGAAAACTTGTTCCTGAAACTTTCAAAAAGAGTTCTAAAGCTGGAGGCTTAGTTTGTTCCCGTAATATATCCATATATTTTTTCATTCTCTCAAAAGCTATATCCATTTCACTTTCTTCTTTAAGCGCTTGACCGTCTCCCAAACCAGAGAAAGTATCCTTTGGTTTTTTCTTCTCTTGCTGGATAATTTTGCCATCAATATCAAAAAAGTAATCTGCTGGTTTGAAGGAAGGCCTTGGACTTACACACCAACAATGAAAGGGGCCTGTGAATGTATGCACGTTTCCAGATACTTTTTTCTTTGTAAAAGTAAAAGTTATGGTTTTTTCCTTACCATCACGAAGAGTTACGTTCTTGTTAAAAATATATTCAGAGCCTTCTTCTGCATTGCTCGGCAACAAGACATCTAAAATGATCGTTTTGGGGTTTCTTTCTACCAGCTTTTCACGCATTTCCTTTTGAATACGCAGATGGCGATCCTCTTCAGGTTCGCTGTCCTCTGATGAAGACTCATAAGGATCTGTAGAACTAATTAATGATGTGGGAGGTGGTATGAGGTATAGGCCTTCATCACCCGACTTACTCCCATAAGAGGCTTGTATGAAAAAAGAGCTCACTAGCATTAGAGCAAAGTTTAATTTTAAGCCTTTTTTAGAAAGAAACATAGTAATACTCCTATTTCTTATAACTTTAAAACTTTACTTCTGAGCTTGCAAGGCCAATAGATGTGAAAATTCCTCAGCGCCACTAGAACTGAGGAATTAAAAGTGAAAAAAGAAAGTGAGGTTTTAAATTTGACCAAGTTTTTTGAGCATCTCATCTTCCGTTTGAATGGAGCGCGTATTACCCGCAAACAAGTGTTGGAGTTCAATCATTCGAGTTAATTCTTGAGCAAGGTTAACGGGGTTTCCTTCAAGCTTACCAGCGATAATACGAGCAAAACCAGCATCGTTCGCTTTACCAAGCACGTAGTTACCAGAAGCACCAGTTTCCGTAAAGGTATTTCCACTTTGAGGTTCTAATTCGTTTGGGGCGTTAAAGTTAACAACACCAACCCTATAGGTTTTTTGCTTATCACTGTTTCTAAAAACCGAGAAGACATCCCCTTCAGGGCTAATGAATGTCCCATCCACTGTTGAGAATCCACGACCGTTATCATCGTTTTTCACCGTTAGAGCTTGGTTACCCATGATGCGAATGGCATCACTAGCACCTGCAGCTCCAAAATTTAATGTTAAGGCACTGTTTGCCGCTGCCGTTGAGGCCCAGTTAATACTAGCTGTTGGAGGAGTGACTTCGGCGCCAACACCATTATAGCTTACGAGTTTACCAGCTGTATCGAACTGGATGGTCATATTGGTATAGGCCGCACCTGCGTTTGCTCCACTGGTTTGAAGAAGACCACCAACAGCGGCATCCGCACTCGTTAAAGTCAGATCCCACTCCAAAGCGGTGGCTGTTTTGGTGTAGGTCAAAAGAACGTTGTGACCAATACCAAGTGAGTCAATGACCCGTGTGTTAACTGTGTGAACGGCACCTGTGATAGCATCAGCTGGTAAGTTGACTTGGACATCAAGTTGTGTTGTTGGTGTAAATGTTCCACTAACAGAGGTTACGTTAACAATTTCAAGAGAGTCAATAACACTGGTATTAACGCCGGCAGGAATCGCTTCGTTATCATCTAATTTCCAGCCCATAAGAAAGTAACCAGCAGAATTTTTAAGGTTACCTTCAGCATCTGGTGAAAAGTCACCATCACGAGTATAACGAATATTGTCGAGAATATTATTTTTGTTTCCCGTTACTACAAAATAACCTTTGGGGGAGTCAAAGGCCAAGTGAGTATCAGCCGTTCCTTCTTTCAAAGGCCCTAGAATGTTGTTGTTTTGTGTCACAACAGCGGCAACCGTGTTTGGGGTATAAGAACCCGCATTTAAGCGCCCAGAGACGGTATTGAGAAAAGTAACACTTTTTGGTTTAACACCATTGTTTTTCGTTGTTGCGATGTTTTCTGACACAACATCGAAGGCTTTTTTAATAGATGTTAAAGCTGATGAAGCTGTTTGAAATGGCATGATTTATCTCCTTAATTTATGGTCATCTTTTTGTTTTATTCATTTCTTTCTAATAGGGTGACTCACTAAATCCGTTTACGCTTGTACTTGGCATAGCTCTAATCGTAGGGCGTTCCAAAGGATCTGCTTGAGGACGTCGTGGCAAATCCAAATTAAAGCGTCTCATGGTGTCAACAATATCCTCTTGCATCACTTGAGAAGTTGCCTCTTCTTGGACATAACGCTCAAAGAGGGGGGCTCTTGCTTGATCCCAAAGTTCTTGCTGTTGTTGGAGGGCTGTTGGCATGGGGTGTTCTGCGTCTGGTGTTTTTCTGTCGACAACGCCTGCACGACCCGATAGTTTCCTAACAGCATCAAATGGCATTTCAATACCATCCACTTGAACTTTTGGATTATTACTAGAATCAATAAAGCTAGCTTCTAAGGTTCCTGTAACATACTGGCGAAGTTGATAAGGTTTATTAGTTTTTGGATCTTTAATGAGGCTTCCATCAGTATCATAGGCTCGCACTTTAAAGGTATACTTCCCAGATTCTGCAGGTGTTCCATTGCTTTTTAAGCCGTTCCAATAAACATTATTGCGCCCAAGATCAAGATCAACAATTTCATCTTTCCCATTAACACGAATTGTTTCACCATCTTTTAGAACCATTTTATGGACATATTGCGCATTTTCATCAAGGACGGTTATTTCTACTTTCGCAGTGCTTACAGGAAGGTCAAAGCCAAGCTTAACGTCATCTTTTCCATTAAATTTAAAGGTATCAAACTGCGCTTCAACTTCTTGTCCAACTTTCCCGCTGGTACTAAGGGACATGCCCTTATTCATAACACCTAGCATTTTATCAACGTCTCCGCGTACCTTAGAAAAGCCCATGGTCATACCGATGGTGGCAAATTCCGTTGCAACAGCACCAGGGTCTTTGGGATTCATGGGGTCTTGGTTTTGAAAGCTAGCAACAGTCAGTTTTAACCAATCTTCAAAGTTCATCTGAGTAATGTCTTGGTTTTGATCAGCATAGTGCTTAGCGTTAGCAGCCACAGCCTCTTTGTCAAAACTGACAGGGAGCTCTCCATTATTGCGCTGCTTTTGTTCCACAAGGAATTGGTTGCGCCTTAGAGCATCCATATCTCCTGTGTAATCGCGCATTAGGTTAGCGGTTGCCGTTGCTGCAGTTGATCCAGCCATAGTTTTTATCCTTTTAAAACGCTTTTGTTTCTAGTGTTAACGATGCAAAAAGTGTGCCAAGTTGTCTTTATAAGCAATCTTAAGCAATGGCTTGCCAAGTCCCACCGTGTCGAGGAACCTGTATCTCACTCATACCAAGAGAAATAAGCGGTGTTGTTGATTTCTCACCCACAGCGCTTTCTTTTTCTTGTCCCGTTGCTATCTCAGAAGAGTCTGCTCGTTGCTCTTCAAAGTCTTTTCGCTCTTGATCATTAAAAAGGGAGTAAGACATATTGTCATCGCTGATTTCTAAGTCAGATTTTTCAAGAAGTTCCATAAGTTGTTGAGAGTCTTTTTGGAGGAGATCTCTTGTTTCTGTGCGCTCGGCTGTGACAACAACAAAAGTTTGACCTTCTTTGTTAATATCGATTTTGATATTCAACCGCCCTAAGCTATCAGGGCGCAACTGAAGGTTGATCTCTGATTTTCCTTTGGCTGCGTTATTTTTAATGGAAAAAGCAACTTGTTCTTGGAGGCTTGCATTTTGAGTCAAAGCGCTCTGTGAAGAAGCTGGCTGAGTAGACTGTGCTGCCGTTGTTTTTGTATCTATACTTGCGCTTCCTCGATGGAAGGCTTCCTCAACATCTTTACCTTCAATGCTTTCTAGGGCACCGCTTTGTAGGGAAGTCAATCCTGCTTGAGCACTAGAAGATCCGCTAGAAGAAGAGGGGGCTTTTGAGAGAGTTTCTGAAAATGAAAGAGGATTAAGGGGTGAGCCTGAGCTTTTTCTATCTTTCGAGGAAGAGCTGCCTTTAGTATTTTCTGAATTAAGTTCCTCTCCTTCTTCTTGAGAAGAATCCCGATCACCCTCTCTTAAATTGCCTTCGGAATGAGCTTGTGATTGTACAGCAACGCTGCTTACTTCCTTTCCTGTGGTGGTCGAGCTATTGGCGCCTAGAGAGTCTTTTGTCTTTATCTCTTGAAGAGTACCCTGCTTTGCAGCAGAGGGGGTTGTTTTTACCGTTAGGGGTAAAATAGTCTCTTTGGTATCGGCATTTATTTCCGCCTCTACGTGTTGAGTTGATTCTTGAGACAATTGAGTTAAAGGTATTATCTTAGGCTCTGTAGTTGGAACAGAATCAGGCGGAGTGCTCAAAGCAGAGCTGAGTGCAGGAAAATCTACTTCATTCGTCTGCCCCCCCAACAATTGACTTTGTTTTGAAGAGTGATTTTCTTTTTCTTGAAGAGCCATCGCATAAGACAGGGCTATCATAGAAACTTCATCGTCAAGAATAGCTTCAGCATTTTCAAGAGGTGTTGAGACAACTTCTTCCTTAATAGCAAGAGCCTCTTTTTGAAGGGGTGGGGCTATCAAAGTGTTAAGGATTGAGGGAGAGGAGGAAAGACTTTTCCCTTTTTCAGAAGGGAGCACTTCTTGCGATGTCTCAGGGGTGGATTTTTTTTCTGAAGGCGGCGCTTGAAATTTAAGGAGTGACAGGAGAGAAGAGCTCTCTTCTTTAATTTGCAGGGAAGCTGGGGTAGCCTCCTCAAAAGCAAAGAGCGAATCCTGGAAGTCCTTTCCAGTTTCGTTGCCCATCTCAGTTCCAGCTTCAACTTTAACAGGAAAAAGCCCTGTTTGACTTGTTAAAGAGGTTATGTCCATCAGAGGGTCAAAAGGTAAAATTGAAGAGGTCATTGTCTATTTCTTTCCGTTAGTTAAAGCTCTCCTTTTTCTTATGCAGGTGCCATGCCAAGCTGCATAAATATCTGTTTTTTATTAGTAATAAAATAATTTTATTAATGTCTATTGACCTTCTTGCAGATGTTTGTCACCATTTACTTATAACGTATGAAAAATAAAAATAGGGAGAATACAATGACACGATCAGAGCTCATTCAAAAACTTGCATCTATGAATTTAGGATTAACATCACACCAGGCTGAAAAAAGTGTGAGCACGATCTTGCAAGAAATTTCAAAAGCTCTCTCGTCGGGAAATCGTGTCGAACTTCGTGGTTTTGGTGTTTTCACAACAAGGGAACGTCAAAGTCGTATTGGGCGTAATCCTCGCACAGGCGAATCCGTTAAAGTTGCAGCTAAAGCTGTTCCTTTCTTTAAGGCTGGTAAGCAACTTCGCCAGCGCTTGAACCAAGCTTCTTAATAATTTTTTAAGATTCTATTTATTTTTAAAGACCGGTATTTTTGCCGGTTTTTTGCTGGTCAAGCCTCTCTATATCTTCTAGGATAAGAAGGTTGTTTTTATAATTTTAATATTAATGTGTGAAAGGGACAAATTCCTGTGTCCTTTAGAAAATTGTTTTCTCTTAAGTGTTTTCAAGCTTGCTTTCTTGTGACGCTTTTGGTTCTTGGTGGGTGTAGCACAAGCCGTTACGGTCCTGGAACGCCGACTATTCAAAAACACGCTAAGCGAGGATATAACAAGCCTTATAAAATCAAGGGGCGAAGATACCATCCACGTCCTCAATATGAGTATTCTCAAACGGGAAAGGCCTCTTATTATGGAGGGCGAGATGTCTTTCATGGGCGCAAAACATCTACGGGGGAGCGCTTTGATAAAAATGGTATGACGGCCGCTCATAAAACCCTTCCTTTACCTTCTATTGTCCGCGTGACTAATTTGAAAAATGGACGCAGTATAAAATTGCGTGTTAATGATCGAGGTCCTTTTGTAAAAGGGCGCATTATTGATGTTTCTGAAAAAGCCTCAAGACTTCTTGGTTTTCACCATGATGGTGTTGTGAATGTACGTGTTGAATGTATGGTTGCTGAAAGCATGATGTTAGCGCGGAATTATAATCCAAATAACTGTAATCCCTATACAGCCCATGGGCACCATACCCGCCGCCATGGTCACACGTTACGAGAAACCGTAGGAACTACCTTAAAGCGTGTTGCTCGTAAGCCAGCTCCAGCAGCTTTCTCTAATAATTCAACCATAAAAATTACAAAACCGCCCCCAAAGCCAAAACGCTTTCAAACTTACTCAACGGCAAATACCAATGCCATTTCAGGCGTTCTACCAAAAGGAACTTATCTTCAAGTTGGGACTTACAGTTCACAGCTTAATGCGCAGAACTTTGCTCAAAAAGTTGCAACACGTATGCGGGTTCCTTGTAAAGCTATCCCTGTTCAAGAAGGGGGAAATAGTTACCATCGCGTTTTAATGGGACCCATGAAAAACAAAGAAGCGACAACAAAAATGCTCCATGAACTTTATATACGCAACGTAAAGGATGCATTTGTTGTTGTACAAAACTAATGTATAATTTTAGGAAATCCTCTGAACTGAATAGGACATAAAGGACACATGTTAAAAAAAAATACTCTCACTTTTTTCGCAACTCTCGTTGCTTTTCTTTTTTCTTTTGAGATTCAAGCTACGTCCTTTAATTCCGAGGCGAAACAAGCCCTCCTGATCGATCTCACTACAGGAACGATTTTATATGAAAAGGATGCTGATAAACTCGTTGCTCCGTCATCCATGAGTAAAATTATGACGGTTTATATGGTCTTAAATGAAATTAAACAAGGTCGTTTAAGCCTACAAGATACTTTTACAGTGAGCACAAAAGCTTGGAAAATGCGAGGTTCTCGTATGTTTATTCGAGTTAAAAGCGATGTTACGGTGTCTGATCTTTTAAGGGGTGTCATTGTACAATCTGGAAACGATGCCGCTATTGCTCTGGCAGAAGGCGTGGCTGGTTCTGAGGGAGCTTTTGTCGAGATGATGAACAGGAAAGCCCATGAAATTGGTGCTCGTGATGCTCACTTTACAAATGCAACGGGTTGGCCTGACCCAGAGCATCAAATGACATTACGGGATTTAGCCGTGATTGCAACACGAACGATGATGGATTTTCCCGAGTATTACGGCATGTATAAAGAGCCTGAATTCACACATAATAATATCAAACAACCTAATCGCAACCCTCTTTTGTTTGAAAAGGTTGGTTGTGATGGTTTGAAAACAGGTCACACAGATCTTGGAGGGTATGGCTTAGTTGCCTCAACCATCCAAAAAGGTCGTCGACTACTCATGATTGTTAATGGTTGTAAGACTAAAAAGCAAAGGGCACAAGCCTCGAAACGCCTAATTACCTATGGTTACCGCGCTTTTGCCAGCACCATGCTTTATTCGGCAGGACAAACTGTTGAAATGGCTGATGTTTGGATGGGGGTGAAAAATAAAATTCCCTTGGTAAGTGAAACAGATGTTGCGATTACGATTCCCCGTGCTTTAATCAAGGATATTAACGTAGAGGTGGTCTATAAAACACCTTTGCAAGCTCCTATTGCTGTTGGTGCCCCTGTCGCAAAGCTTGTCGTTAAAATCCCTGGAAAACCTGAGAAAGAATACCCTTTGATTGCTGGGGAATCTTCTCAAAAAATTGGGTTCTTTTCTCGTATAGGCTCTGCGTTCAATTATTTAGTTTTTGGGGGCGCTTAAAGGATGATAACTAAAGGAACTCCCCTTTTTATAACTTTTGAAGGCGGGGAGGGAGCTGGAAAATCTACCCAAATCAAGCGCCTTTCAACTTACTTGAATGAATCATCAATTCCCTATTTACTGACACGGGAACCTGGAGGGACAGCCTTAGCTGAGAAAATTCGCACTCTTCTTGTAACGGGAAAA
>DOCA01000219.1 GCA_003503995.1 Holosporales bacterium | reverse complement strand
TCTTTCTCTTATCCGACTTTATTAATGATGAAAACCTTGCCATGATCTATAAGGACCAATGGTTGAAACGATTTAACAAAACCTAACAAGGATATTAAAATGACTAAAGCTGAACTCATTAACGCCCTAGTAGAAGACACGTCACTTCCAAAAAAAGACTGTGAAGCCTTTTTGAACTCTTTCACGGCTCAAATTACAAACTCCCTTAAAGCCGGAAATGACGTTAGCCTCATTGGCTTTGGAAGCTTCACTGTGAAAGACCGCCCTGCCAGAACAGGCCGCAATCCTCGTACAGGTGATGCTATTCAAATTGCTGCCTGCAAAGTCGCTGGATTTAAAGCTGGAAAACCTCTAAAAGAATCCATTAACGCATAAGTTATCCCCCAAACCTGTGGATAAACCTAGGGGTATCTCAAATGAGATGCCTCTTTTTTTAAGGCCTACCAAAAGAATCAACTCTTTGCTCATAATTTGACACCCTCCCCTCCTCCTAAAAATCATAAACATTATTCAACTTTTCCCCTTGACAAAAGTGTACCACAAATGGTACATTTAAGTATGAAAAGAATAAACGCATACTTCTTTAAATTAGATTCAGGAAATGAGCCAGTGAGAGAATGGCTCATGGGTTTGCCTAAAGAAGATAAAAAAATCATTGGTGCAGATATCAAGCTCGTTGAATATGGTTGGCCTATTGGAATGCCAGTCTGCAAACCATTAGGTGGTGGCTTGTACGAAGTTAGGTCAAATATAAGCTAAAGAACAATCTCAAGGGTTCTATTCTGCATCGAAAAGGACATAATGATATTGCTACATGCTTTTATTAAAAAGAGCCAGAAAACGCCTGAAAAAGATTTGACCTTGGCTCGCAACAGAAAAAGGATTTTAAAAAATGGATAAAAAAAACATTGGAACTAGTTTTGATGATTTTCTTGAAGATGAAGGAATTCTTGTTGAAGCCGAAGCTGTCGCCCTGAAAACTATTTTTGCTTGGGAATTTCAAAAATCTTTAAAAGAGCAACATATTACAAAAGTACAGGCAGCAAAAAGAATGCGTACAAGCAGAGCTGCATTGGATAGAATTTTAGACCCTAACAATACAAGTGTAACTTTAAAAAGCTTGGAGCGTGCTGCTATTTCCCTAGGAAAGCGGATACATATTGAATTACAAGACATTCATGAAACAGCTTAAAAGTGTCAGGTTAGGTTCTAGGCCCTCTCTGTGAATTGTAAGAAAACTGGAAACAAAACCCTAACCTGACATATTGAGAAGATATACCTGACATATTGAGAAGATATACCTGACATCCGTCTGGGGTATACATAACCTGACAGAGGATACCCTCAAATTCTCCGACTAATAACATTCTAAAAACGATAAATTTGTGAAACTCTATGGAGTATGTCCAATGGCTTTACGCCAGCCTTACAAATCCTAAAATTTAGAGCTCTAAATTTTAGAGCTCTAAATTTTAGCTGAGGGTACTTAAAAAATCTTCGAGTGCTTTCTTAAACTTCCCTCTATCATTGTCTGTAATTTTGTTCTTATTTAACAAGTCAAACTTGAAGTCATTTCCATCATAAGATACTTTTAACATGGAACGATAAACAGCTTTTTTATTACTATTAAAAACTCTGTCCCGAATCACCTCATCATCATCAATCTTTATAAGTTCTAAGAGATATTTAAGAGAGAGGCCCTCTTTTTTTAGTAGAAATTCACGCACATCGAGAGGTAGCTTCATTACTGATATATGTTGGGATAGGAAAGAGGGGGAAACTCCTAATTTAAGGGCTATTTCACCCTTTTGTCCATGCTTGGCTTTATTTGTTAAATCACTTAAAGAAATAGCAAGTTCAAGCGGATTCAAATCAACTCTCTGTACATTTTCTATTATGGACACAAGCTCTGAATCTTTTTTAGAATCAAGAATGATGCATGGTACTTTATCCATCTCTAATAAGATAGCTGCCCTTAACCTTCTCTCTCCCGAAACAACTTCATATTTCCCCAAGTCTTTTTCAGAAGGTATTACTTGCAAGGGTTGTATAATTCCTTGGCTTTTAATAGAACTAGCTAGTTCTCTAATTGAATCATCCTTAAATACAACGCGAGCTTGTTTTTTATATGGATTAATATCATTTGGATTAATATATTTAATTTCCGATCTTAAGTCACTTGCAGCAAGAGATATGCCCATATTTTTTGGTTTCTTTAAAGCACGCAACATAGGATTAATGTCTTTATTCATTCCAATTGTCATTTAAGCAACCTCATCTTTTAAAATGCTTCTTTCTTTGTTAGAAGATGATAAAAATAAAATTTCATCAACTAGTTCCAAAGTATCATGAAGAGCGTTAGAGTTTTTATTAGAAGCAAAAACTAACGGGATCATTTCTGCCGATGATCTATTGAAATCTGAAGACTGCCTGACGTGAAAACCATCTCTAATATAATTCCCATATGTTTCTTTTAAGGCACTCGTTGCCTTTAGACTACTTACATCTTTAGGATTATACTTATTGGGAACTATATTCAGAGTAGGTACAGACTTTCTCATTTTTTCTGTGAAAAAGTCATCGAGCTCTGTGAGCAGCATGTTTGTGCTGCTCAAGCTGAAAACTTGAAGTTCAGCTACAACATTTATAACATCTGACGCATTAATCGCATTCAAATTTGTGTTGCTTATACTAGGATTCACATCCATTATGATGAAATCATACTTACTTCTCAATGGTTTAATAATTTCATTAAATTGCTCTTCTCTGCGAGTTGTTGTAAACAATTCCTGATCCAAACGTGTCAAATTAAGGTTAGATGGTATTAATGAAAGGCCATCAAAAACAGGAATAACAGCACTCTCCACAGGGTACTTATAAGTGATAACATCATATAATGTTTTTATGTTTGACATTTTATCATCTGAAATAGGATTACCTGTTTCTCCTTCAAAATAAACACCAAATGCAGTAGACAAGTTATACTGTGGATCAGTATCTATAACCAAAACATTATATCCAAACAATGCCAGAGTCGAAGATACTTGGTAAGCAAATGTTGTTTTACCAACCCCCCCTTTAAAATTAAAGAAAGTATGTACTTTTTTCTCTATTGGGAACTTACTAGCAATTGCCTTCTTTAGTATTTTCCTACAATCCACTAAAGAGTACTTAGGGATTTTTTTAGACCCTCCAGTTGGATAAACTTCTAATTCCTCTATATAGTTTCTAATTGTTGTTGCGGAAAGACCCGCAAGCCTTGCGAGTTGACTCTTATTAAGACCAAAATCTGAAAAAGTATTCATAAAACTTCCTTTTTTCTTTAAAGTTAGCATTCATCAACAAACAGATCAAGCGCGTTTAATTCAACAAAGTTCGACTTTTTTATAGAAAGGGGGTTGAAAGATAAAACTTAGTGTGTTTATTATTAAAAATGTAGATAGTTAGAAAATTCATCTACAGAACAAAAAAAAAGAAGCTGGTGACAAGCACCAAACCTCTCTCTTGCAATTTCAGAATAGCAAGCTTAGCTATTTTGTCAAGGTTTTATGCTTGTTTTTGGCTCCAACAGGAGAATAAAAATGAGCGATTCATCATCGCAACCGTACTCTGCACCCTATTTTATCAAATATAATCCAGCACTTGTCGCTGAATTTGGCTCGCAAAATGCTGTGCTTTTATTTGATAGATTGGAGTATTGGTTTAGCAAAACAAAGAACGAATTTTATAAGTTTATTGAGCCATGTGATCACCCTTGTTATCGAAAAGGTGACTCTTGGTGTGAAGAGCTTGGCTTTTCAAGGCCCGTCTTTAGAACGGCTTTTGATAAAATAGGAATGCGATACATCAGCAAGACTGCTTTTGAAAAAGAATCTAATCCTTTTAAAGGAAAACTCTTTGCATATTATCAAGATCGAAAATCTAACAAGACTATTTTTGTTAGAAACAATTCCCTTTTAGCTGAACTTTATGTGCGCTTAAAAGATATCATTCAAAAAACGGTAAAGGCTATCAAACCAACTGTAGAAAAGACTCTTAAGACCTTTCAGCCTAGGGCTGGTGGTTTGATTCAGCCCTACGTACGCGCGACTAAGGATAAACAAATAAATACTTCATATAAAAAAGGGGGAGATTGTTTTTCTAAGGAAGTGGGTGCTGGACAGCTCAGTGATCAACAATCAAAGATCGTCCTTGAGATGAAAGCTATTTGGGAAGAAGAAATCGGGAGTAGGGGGCTTGTAGCCCTAACACCTGACTTTTCTCAAAGGATGCTTAGGGCTTATGAGGGATTGTTTCAAGGGTCTTTGGACCGTTGGAGAGCCTATTGCTTGAAGATAGCTTCCTCTAAGTTTCTC
This sequence comes from Holosporales bacterium, assembly GCA_003503995.1. Classification (GTDB taxonomy): domain Bacteria; phylum Pseudomonadota; class Alphaproteobacteria; order Caedimonadales; family UBA9215; genus UBA9215. Next base: position 5,295 of record DOCA01000219.1, on the reverse strand, counting down.
ATGGGGGAGAAAGCAGGGACTAATTACCAATTACGTTTGCCTGTAGCCCTTACAGAAACCTTCAAGATTCAGTTGGAGGAGGGGAGGTATGAGCTTTCAACCCGTGAAACCAGTGTAGACCGTCAAAGGAAACTCGAATCCGAAAGACTAAAGCTCATTGCGGTTAAAACCGAAAGAGGTAAGAAGCGTATAGAGGACTTGAAGCGGGAAAAAGTGGATCATGAAAAAAGATTAATTATGAAGCGTGAGAGAGCCTTGTCCTTGGACGAAATGAAAACGTACAAGCAGGCCTTTGAGGGTTTGATGACAGAATCCGATTGCTCCAAAGGGGCGTGGTTCCGCGAAAAAGGCTGGGATGATTTCAGCGTCAAACTGGACTTCCAAGTGTTCTTATGGGATCAACTCAAAGAAACCTTGACCATGAAAGACCTTGAAAGGCCCGACCTTGATGAGAGAATTTTAGAACTTGAAAAGCTTGCTGCTTAAAGCTTGAGGTTAAAATCCATACCACGCTTTTGAAAATGGTGTTAAATTGGAAAAAAAATAATTGTGATGGAATATGACTGAGCGATCCTTTTATCTAAACCCCAATTTATTTTTTCTCTTTGAGAAAGACGCGTTTTGTCTTTGGAACTATGGGGCCCATGAGCAATTTGAAATTGAAAAAGACCTCATCACGCTTTTGATGGATATCTCTCAGAATAAAGAAATCGATAGCAATAACCCACACTTAGCTGATCTTTTGGAAAATGACGTTGTTAGAACTGCTCCTTATGACTCAAAACCATGGGGATGGGATCAACTCTCTCGTATTTTTCATCGAGGAACGCAAAACGTTCCCGAACTTCAAGAAAAACGATCCAAACAAGAAATGATCCATGATTTCATTGGATTCTCAGAAGGCTATTCTCAGCGGAAAGAAACACACGACAATCAAGACGTGCTTCAAAAAGAGTCAAATAGCATTCAGCTTTCAATGGTTGAGCCGAACATCAATACCTTGGGGTTTGTTGACACCCTCAAAACACGTTTTACCTCCCGTCACTTTTCAGGGGAGGTGGTTTCAGAAAGATATTTCAGTACGGTTCTTTTTTATACCTTTGGGGAAATCCATGATAAATGGGAGGGGATTGAGGATACAGTTGATTTAATTGGTGTTAGAAAATCTAGTCCTTCCGCCGGTGGTATTCATTCCATTCAAGCCTATGTCACAGTGTTTAATGTTGAGGGTATTGAGTCAGGCCTTTATCTCTATGATCAAAAAGATCATTCTCTTGGTCTTATTCATACAAAAGTCGATTTTGAAACTTTGATTACCCTCATGGCGGATCAGTTTTATATGGAAGGCTTAGCCTTTGGTGTGTTTATGGTTTCTGATCTTGAACGTGTTTGGGCCAAGTATCTTCACTCACGAGCCTACCGCGAAATCTTCCTTGATGCGGGCCATTTATCTCAAACCTTTCAATTAACGGCAACAGCTTTATCTTTGAACACGTGGATTTCTGGTTATTTTCGAGATGATGACCTTATGTCTTATCTCGGCATTTCCGGTGAAAATAAAGCCCCTCTTTTATTTGTAGGGGCAGGTTTGGGAGAACGAACACCGTTGCATCCCGATATGCTGGAAGGATTAAAAAAATCATGACCATAGGCAAACATCCTCTTTCCCTCCACACATTTTCGCTGGTACATTTTTTTGAACGTTTTAGCTATTACGGGATTTTATCCCTTCTGGTTTTGTATTTATCGACAAAACTGAATTTTTCCGATGCAAGGTCCTATGCCATCTTAGGTGTTTATGGAACTTTAACCTATGCCACGCCTGTCATTGGCGGTTATATTGCTGATCGTTTTATTGGTTTTTATGCAGCTTTGTGGTTTGGTCTTTCCTTTATTCTGCTTGGACATTTAAGTATTTTTTCAACTCAGTTTTCTTCCTTTGGTGAGCTGGGTTTGTTCTTTGGTTTGGGCTGTGTTGTGACGGGATCAGGGTTTTATAAATCTAATATGAATGCCTTAATTGGTAATTTATACGACAAAGAGAATATTTTAAAGGACGCGGCCTATACTATTTTCTACGTTTATCAAAATGCTGGAAGTTTCCTAGCGCCCTTGATTTGTGGTTACGTAGGATTAAAGGTGGGTTGGTCTTACGGTTTTTCCTTGGCAGGTCTTGCAGGCATTTGCGCACTGATCACCCTTTATGTGTCGGGTAAGTTCAAGAGAAAGCTCCATAGTGAGCATTCTTTAGAAACAGACGTTCAATGGAAAACAGTTGTTGGCGTTTTGATGGGAGGAGGGGCCTTAGCCCTCTTGTTGTCTTTTGTTATTTTTTATGGAGAAGATACCCTTGATTTCCTCATGGCTGTTTCTGTTATCTATCTCGGTGTTTTTATAAAATATGTGTTTTCTGTGCCAAAAGACCAACGCAAGAATATGATGATTATCCTTTTTGGCATTATAGCAGTTGCCCTTTCGGGTGCACTCATTGGTCATGGGGAAACAGTTTTTACACTCTTAATGGATCGCAATGTTGATACGCGGTTATTATCATTTGAAGTCCCTGTCACCTTTATTCAGGCCGTTGATCCATTGACCATTGTTATTTTTGGCCCTTTGTTCGCTGTTCTGTGGCGTTTTATGTCTAAAAAGAGTTGGCATCTCTCAGGCATTACGAAAACTCTTATTGGTTTTGGAATTATCGTTTTATCCTATAAGTATCTTGAGGTTTTATGTATCTCGGCTAATGAAGATCATTTGATCCCAGTTCTGCCTTTTATCCTTGGATTGTCCGTCCTAGCCGCCTCTGATATCTTAATTTATCCTAATGTGTTGACCTTTTGTTCAAGGTTTACACCCAAAGGTCTCACCGGTGTTGTTATGGGATTTATCGTATTTGGGATGTCCCTTTCAAAGTTGATTGGGACTTACTTAGCAAGGCTTGCCTCTGTAGACGAAGAGACACCTGATTTTGATTTGTCACATTCCCTTCAAACCTACAAGGAGTTCTTTTCCTCTATGACTCTCATTTCATTGATCACTCTAATTGTGTTATCCTGTTTTATATTATGGACCCTCAAGAAGAGGAAAACACATGGATCTTAATAAGCTAAAAGTTTTTCATAGTGTTGCAAGACTTGGTGGAGTTACCTCTGCTGCGTCAGAATTAAAAATGGGCCCGTCTACAATAAGCATGTCTATTTCTGCTTTGGAAAATGATGTTGGTCATAAATTATTTACACGTCATTATCGTGGCATGAAATTAACAAAAGATGGTGAAATTCTCTTTAACTCAACTAAAAAAATATTAGAAGAATATAATATTGCTCTTGGGCTGATGAGCAAAAATGATTTAAAAAAAGAGGGCAAATTAACCATAGCTACATCGTTTGGTATTGCTTCTGCCGACTGGTTTCTTAGTAAAATATCAACCTTCATTAATGAATATCCAGATATAAAACTAAAAATAGTAGACTATAAAGAAGAAGATATAGACTCTATATCGGCTGATATATTTATATGTCCTTATGTTTATGATCATTTAGATTTAATACAAAAAGAAATACATCTTGTTAATTTCAAACTTTTTGGTAGTAAAGAGTATATTAAAAGATTTGGTTTACCAAAAACACCTGCTGATTTAGACAAGCATAGATTGATAGCATTTTCGAAAGAATTGAATAACCCTTTTAATGATGCTGATTCTTTACTACACATTGGAAGAGAGCAAAAGGACCCAAGGGACATTTTTTTAGAGGTGAATAACAACATTAGTTTGTTGAAATTAGTAAATGGAGGGGAGGGTATCGGAGCGCTTTCAATAGATGAAGTCACTGACAACAATATCATTTCTATTTTACCTAATAATGAAATTATAAAGAAGACATGTTTAACATATTACAAAAGACACGAAAACATGTCACATATAAAATTATTTAGTGAATCATTTTTTACAAACCCTACCATTAAACATTAGAAATATTACTTCTTTATGCAACAAACAGATCGATTTTGTCCTTTATTCGAAAGTTCTAAATAGAGACGTTTCATGATAAAATTCTTTCTTTTACACATTTATTTTAGTACAAAAACTAAGATAATGCAATAATTTTGAGGTTAATTGGCTCACACAAAGGAGGAAGAACCTATGGTTTCAGTTGGTTTGTGCAGAGCATACAAAGAAATTGAAACCATATTGATAAATATCTTGACATATGAATTAGCTGATGTATATTAGGATTAAATGAAGCGGTTGTGACAAGTTACACATGACCAACATCCAACGAGATGTGAACAAACAACAGGAAGGTTCATACCTTAGAGCAGAGTTCTTGCTTTAAAGATCAAATTTCCATGTTGTTTAAAAAAAGTTTTAATGAAATATCATTAGCTTATTTTTTTGTGAGTTTTTCAGATTTTGAGAGACGTAGAAAATAAGAATGATTTAGAAAAAGAAAGACCCCTTAAACGTGAATGCGTCGAAACAATTCGTTTAAAGGGTCTGAGCAATAACTGGAAAACCAGTTATCTAACTACTACTGCGAACAGGAGCAGATATGTATATTATATCGCATAAAGCGACATTTTTGTCAACAAGTTTCACAAATAAACCACGTGTGGTGATGTTTGTAAAAAGTTTTGTATCCCTTTTTATTCCTGTTTTGAGGGATACAAAAGCAAAGCACAGTCGATTTGTAACCTCGGTGTGCTTTGACCCAACTCGCCCAGATGACGGAGCATCCAGTGTGGATACTACCTCTCTGGGCATCTTTTTTCCAGTTAATTCTTTGAAATCAGCTGGATAGGTTGGGGATATGACAAATATGAACTTACAATCTTTGCCTTCCTCTGTAGCTGAAATGGGTGAAATTTCCCTAACTGGTAATATCGTACCAATTTCTTGGTTCCGAAAACTGACTTTTGACAATGGCAAACCTGACCTTAACTCGATCTTGATTCTTGCGGATATTTGTTATTGGCACCGTCCGTCTGAAATTAGAGATGAACGTTCTGGGGCAATCATTGGGTACAAAAAGAAATTTGCGGAAGACCTTCTTAGAAAATCTTATTCTGACCTTCAAACACAATTTGGTTTATCTGATCGTCAATTGCGGGACTGTTTTAGTCGGTTAGAAAATCGTGGTGTTATTCGCCGTGTTTTTAGAACCAAGAACAGCTCTAATGGTCGTCAAGGGAATGTCATGTATATTGAATTGTTTCCATCTGTGGTGAAAGAATTGACCCATGGAAATTCATCAAAGCCTTTAACCAAAACAGTTTCGGACCCTATTAACA
>DOCA01000037.1 GCA_003503995.1 Holosporales bacterium | reverse complement strand
ACTAGAACCTTTTTGTAAGGGCTGTATTTGGGAGTCTTTTAGCAGAACCCTTCTATAAAGCCTTTTTGATTTTTAAGAGATCTGCCCAAGCATGTTTTTTTTGTCCAGGAGAGCGTAAAAGATAAGAAGGATGAAAAAGAACCGTTGCTGGAATGGTTTGGTTTTTCTTCTGATCTGAAAGAGGATCCGCACCCTGCTCTTCCTCAGTCACAGAATAATCAAACCATTTGCCCCGTAGCTTGCTCATCCCTTCTTTTGTCCCAAGGAGGGTTTTTGCAGCTGTAGCGCCCACAAAAATGAGCACCTTTGGGTTTTTAAGCTCAATGTGACGTCGAATAAAAGGAAGGCAAAGCCTTGTTTCTTCAGAAGTTGGTGGGCGATTTCCTGGCGGGCGCCAGGGAATAACATTGGCAATGTAAAAATCGTCTTTTCGAGTTTTGCCAATGGCATAGAGCATATTATCAAGAAGTTGCCCGCTGGTGCCAACAAAGGGTAATCCTTGACGATCTTCATCTGCTCCGGGTGCTTCTCCGATGAGCATAATATCAGCCTCAGCATTCCCATCAGCAAAAACTGTACTCATGGCCGTATGCTTTAATCCACACCCTTGGAAAGATTCAAGGGCTGTTTTAAGTTCGGATAATGTTTTCGCTCCTTGAGCTAATTTTTTTGCATCTTCGAGATAGGCTTGTGTTTCTTTAAGTTGAGGAGCAACAGGCCGACGAGGAAGGGGTGTTATTTGGATTTCATTATGAGCTGACGTCTGCGTAACATCCGGTACGTTTTTATTAACGGGCATATTAATAGAGGCTTGCAATTTTTCAGGTGCTTGAATTTTAGGAAAGAGTTTTTTAGCCGAATAAAGCTCGAGATTAGCTTTTAAGGACGGGAGGTCAGCAATGGGCTCTCCTGAGCCGATATGTTCCAAGAATTCAAGGGTGGAGAGCAAGGAGGAGACATCTTTGATAGATTTCATGCAGATCCTCTTTAACTTGTTTTAATGTATTCTTCTCTTCAATAGGGTTTCTTGCTGAGCTCTATCGAAGTTGTTCTAAAATTTTAAGAACTGTTTTATCGGGAAGCTGGTTGTCGCAATTAATGCGATAGTCGGCCTCTTCATATATGGGGTAATAATCTTCAATATATTGTTTGAGGATTTCTTCTTTCTCCCCTTGCTCTAGTTGAGGGCGGTGGTCGCGACGCTTTACCCGCGGCAACAAGGTTTCATAGGCCGCATCTAGCCAAATGGAAATGCCTTTTGCGGCAATTAAATTACGACTTTCCTGAGGAATAAAAGAGCCAACACCCGTTGAAAGAACATGAGGCGGTTCATCCAAGAGACGTTTGATGACACGTTTTTCAACATCTACAAAAGCGTCCTCGCCGTACATCTCATAAATATCAGATACCGAACAACCAGAGGCTTGTTCAACCTCGTGGTCAGAATCTTTAAAGGGAACGCCCAAGGCTTTTGCAAGGTAACGCCCAATGCTGGTTTTCCCAACACCCATCATCCCAACAAGGACAATGGTTTTTGGAATTTCAATGGACTTTTTTCCGTAAGACACCCGTGATTCCTTTTTAACAATTAGACAACCTCCTTGAAGGGATACTTCATAGCAGAAAAAGGAGGATGAGTTTATTTCTAACAGAATATTTTCATTTTGGCCATGCTTATGCTATATAAAAAATAAGATTCTTTTAAAAAAATAAGGACACGCATTATGGGGTTGGGATTGAAACTTTTTTGGAGAGCTATCGTCTCTGCTTTAATTATTGGCGCTGTTTATCTTGCTGTTGCTGGTGTCCCCTCTCCTGCAGTTGAAATTCGTAAGAAAATCGAGATTGAAAAGCTTCTTCATTAGAGTATTTTTTGAAGATTTGTTTCTATAGTTAATCATTTTTGCGTTTACACTTTGTTGCTGCACTCCGTGCCTATAAAAATAGGTGTTGTCGCTGACGCCTCGTGTATACACAAAACTAATCAACTATAGGAAAGTTTGAAAATGACTAACACACTTAATATCTTTCTCGAAGGACTTTCAGCTGAACGAGGACTCTCGCAAAATACGTTGCAAGCTTATCAGCGGGACCTCTTAGATTTTTTAGACTTTTTGAAAAAAGATACTTTTTTTCCCGTCACTCCCTCCCATATCCGTTCGTATCTTCAACATCTTAATGAACGTGCTCTTGAACCTCGAACCATTGCACGACGATTATCGGCTTTGCGTCATCTTTATCAATTCTTATACGAGCAAAAAGAAATTCCAGAAGACCCGACTTGCGATATCGAGATGCCTAAGATTGGTAAAGCTCTTCCTAAAGTTCTAAGCGAAGAAGAGGTTGTTGCCCTTGTTGGTGCCGCTTATGATAAAGACGGCCCTGAAGGCATTCGTTTGCTCTGCTTACTAGAGCTGTTATATGCAACGGGTTTGCGGGTTTCAGAGCTTGTTGCCTTACCATGTTCTGATATTATATCCGCTCTTCGACAGGATCAAATACCTATGCCTCTTGTGGTTCGAGGAAAAGGTAATAAAGAACGTCTTGTGCTTTTATCAGCTCCCGCCGTTAAAGCGTTAAAGGCTTATCTTGAGATCAGACATCTTTTTGATACAGAAAGAAAAGCCCTCGGGAAGTGGCTTTTTCCTTCCAGTGCTAAGCAAGGGTATTTAACACGACAACGTTTTGGACAGCTTTTAAAAGAATTAGCTCTTGAAGCTAATATCCCTTTAGATAAAGTTTCTCCCCATATTATTCGCCATGCTTTTGCGAGTCATATGTTGAATAATGGCGCTGATCTTCTCTCGTTGCAAAAGCTTTTGGGACATAGTGATATTGCCACAACGGAAATCTACACCCATGTTATGGGAGATCGCCTTGAAAAAACACTGGTCAAGCACCATCCTCTATCTGATTTATAACTTGTCATTCAATTGAAAACAGATTAATAATGAGAGAAAACTTTACGCCCGTTAGGATGGATTTTTCCCATGGTAGCTCCCTTAGATTTTGAAAAGAATATTGCTGAACTTGAGTCTAAACTTGATGGCTTAAGAAATTTCTCTGGTGGAGAAGGTGTTGATATTGCAAAAGAAGTTGGACGGCTTGAGAAAAAGCTCGATCGACTTATGCATCATAAGTATGAAAACCTATCTCCTTGGGAAAAAGTGCTTGTTGCACGCCACCCTGAACGCCCCCACTATCTTGATTTTTTAAAAGGTCTTTTCGATGATTTTGAAGAATTAGCAGGTGATCGTGTTTTTGCAGAAGATAAAGCTCTTGTTGGCGGGCTTGCTCGCTTTGATGGGCAACCTGTTATGGTTCTTGGTCTTGAAAAAGGCCATGATACAGAGTCACGTATTAAGCATAATTTTGGCATGCCAAAACCTGAAGGCTACCGTAAGGCGCGCCGTCTTATGAATATGGCGAACCACTTTAATCTCCCTCTGATTACTTTTGTAGATACCTCTGGGGCGCACCCAGGGCTTGAGGCTGAAGAACGTGGTCAAGCAGAAGCCATTGCGAGATCCATTGAGGCAATGATGAATTTAACAATTCCTGTTGTCGTTGTGGTCACAGGAGAAGGTGGTTCCGGTGGCGCTATTGCTGTTGCTGTTGGTAATCAAATTTTGATGCTCGAGCATGCAATTTATTCCGTTGTTTCTCCTGAAGGATGTGCGTCCATTCTATGGCGTACGGCGGATAAAAAACAAGAAGCTGCGGCTGCTCAAAAGTTTACAGCTCAAGACCTAAATGCCCTCAAGGTTATTGATACCATTATTCCTGAACCTCTTGGCGGAGCTCACCGTAACCACAAACAAGCGTTTGCTTCTGTAAAAATGGCGATCAAAGAAGCTTTACAGAAAATGAGTGGTAAATCCGGTGATGAACTTCAAAATGAACGTCGTGAGAAGTTTCTTGCAATGGGCAAGGTTGGGCTATAAACTTCCTTAAAACATGATCAGGAATTCATAAAACTTGATTATTTATATTAAGGAGCCCATGACTATGAAGATAATAATTTGTACAGCTTTGCTTGTTTTAATAAACGCTTCCTTTGCGGTTCAGATCAATGACGTGTCCTCCTCTGAAAAAACAGCAGAATCCATGGCACATAAAGTGACAAATTTCGATCAAAACTCCCCTTTGAAGCAAATTCAGTTTACCCCTGCTTGGCCACACGGAGAAATACGCGAAATTTTTAAAGATATCTTTTTTGTAACAGGTACAAATAAGATTCATCATGAAGGAGCTAATATTCAGACAAGCCGCAATATGATTATTGTGCGAAATGCCTCTGATCTTACGTTGATTAATACAGTGAGGTTATCGGAAGACGGCTTAAAACAACTGAATACCTTGGGGGACGTAGCACATATTGTTAGAATCGGTGCTTTCCATGGCAGAGACGATGCCTTTTATCGAAATCACTACCCAAATTCCCAGCTTTGGGCTCTGAAAGACATGGCCTATGACAGTGGATTGAAAGCTGATCGAGAGATAACGCCTGAGGGAAATATGCCTTTCCCCAATCTTTCTCTTTTTGCATTTGAAACATCAGCCCTCTCAGAAGGTATTTTGCATATAGATCAAGATGGTGGGATTCTTATTTCTTGTGATAGCATTCAAAACATAACGTCTACCGATGAGTTTTATAATGTTGAAACCGCCAAATCTTTTGAAGATCAAGGGTTTGTAAAAGCAGCAAATATCACTCCTATCTGGCTTGGCGCAACTCATACCAGCAAGGCTGATTTTACGAGACTTTTAAAAACACTGGATTTCAAGCATTTACTAACAGCCCATGGTGAACCTCTACTGAAGGTAGCTCATGAAAAGGTCCTTGAAACTGTGAAGCGTGTATTTCCACAATAACAGAATAGGGAAAACGCTTCCCTACATTTAAAAATGTTAATATTTTTTTCTATGAAGATGTTATTTCTACAACAAATGCGAGCGAAGCATCCAAGCTGTTTTTTCATGGCCCGCGATGAGCCCCTCAAGAAGCCCCCTGCTCCCCACATCCAGATCGTCTATTTCATGGAGTCCTTTTCGGATATGCGAAGCTAATTTTTCATGATCATCTAACAGATTTTGGATCATTTCTGCGTCATTTATATCCTCTTTTACTTCGTGGAGAGTGGTTAGATGTAGGAATTCAACAAGGGTTCCAGGCGCTTTAAAGCCTAGTGTCCTAATGCGCTCTGCAATTTCATCGACGGAGAGAGCTAGAGTTTTATATTGCTCCTCGAAAAAAGCATGTAGGCCTGCAAAGTCTGCCCCCACAATATTCCAATGAAAATTTAAGGTCTTTGTATATAAAATAAAGGTGTCTGCTAAAATCACCTCTAAATGATCTGCTGTATTTCTTATTTTTGCTTTGTCTAATCCTAATCGAATCTCCATGTTACTCCTCCCATTACCTATCTATATTCCTAATTCTACAGAAAAAAGGTTAAAAAAATGATAAAGAAACACAATATAGTTTCGTTAAAAACTGCCAAAGGGAGCTGTTCTTGCAATAGTGCTCTTTCAGAAACCCTAGAAAGAGTTCGTAATACATCTTGTATCAATGCGGAAAAAGCAGAGGCTTCTAATGCTGAAAGATTACGATTGCAAGAACAGCTTACTGCCGAGCAAGCTAAAACTGCACTGCTCCAAGGGGCGTTAGAAGATCTAGGCACTCAACTTGCCAGTGTTAATGCTCAAAAATTAGGGTTGCAAGAACAGCTTGCGCAGCAGCAAGCTGAAGCTGAACGGCTCCGAGCTGAATTAGGAGCTCTAAACAGTCAGCTATCTAATGCACAGGCTAGTGGAGATCAAGCCAGAGACGCACAAGCTGAAGCAGAAAGAGAAAGAGACGTTTTGCGAGAAGCATTTTCACAACTATATACACAAATTAGAGAGTCAGAAGGCGATAATATTCAGCTGCTTGTAGGTTGGATGGATAATCTTTTAAAAGAAATCCAATTTCAAAAAAATCTCAATGAAAGCGATGAAAGCAGAAGAATTGAAGCTACGGATTCAGTAAAAACTGTAGCTGCGAGCACAATAGACTTAGAAGAGGCATTACAAAAAATTTCAGCACTTCAACAGGCAATTTCTGCTGAAAGAATTGCCAACAAAGCTCTTTTAAGGGAAAAAAATAATGAAAGTAGGCTTATAAAAGAACAAATGACAAGAGTTCATCAGAATTATCAATTAGAAAGAGAAGGTGTCGAAAATCAGTTAAAAACTTCGGTAGATCATCTTCATTCAGGTCAGAGTTACATATCTAAGCTACATAAAACTTTAAAAGATCAAACCCTTCGTCTTAAAGTTATTAAAAAACTAGAAGGAGAAGTCAGTAGTTTGAAGGCAATAATAGAGTTTCGTTTCCCCAAGCATGCTTCGGAAAGCCCTCTATTGGGAGGGTTATTAGATTCACATAGGCCTAAATTTTTCAGTATTTCTACTTTTCTGTCACAGTTATAACTTATGTTGCAGGGGCTGTTTTTAATTTCTTTTTTGTTTTGGTCGTTTGTTTAGGAGAAATAAAAGTAACAGCCGCGCAATTTGTATAGACGCTTAT
>DOCA01000093.1:5626-12728 GCA_003503995.1 Holosporales bacterium | reverse complement strand
CCAAAACTAAACTACTATACTCTTTATTATTGGTGCTATCTTCCTTCCTCTTTATGGAGGGCTTGGCTCTCTGGAGGGTCTTTGATGAAACTAAAAGGCTTTGGCAACAGACCTTATTTAATTATTGGAGAACACACCGCCTTTTTCCATGATACGTCACGGGATAAAACACTCGTCTTGAAATCTCCTCAAGACATTTCACAGATAAAAACCCTTTCTTCTCCCTCTTCTATTGATATTTATACGGACCTCCCAGGCGCGTCTTACAGCTGTCATGATTTCCCAGAACTTTCTCGTTTTGAGCTCAAGCAAGCCCTAAAAAACCACCCTGACCTCCAAGACACAAAGCTTATCGCAGCAGCTGCCATCGCAACAAAAAATAAATCAATTAACCTCTGGCGCCTAACCTCAACGCCCTTTTTGCAACAGTGGTTAGAAGCTCTTTGCGATCACGCAATTCTTGTTAAAAGCCTGAACCCTCTTTCTTTTCAGCAGGCCTTTTTGTTACCTGAGGTCACCACAACAGCCCTCTATTGGATTTCAAAAACCACTGATAATAGAGCTCGCCACGTGTGTTTGATCAAAGGCGTCATTGTTTTTGTACGTTACACACTTTTGGATAAAAGCACCTCAAATGAAATCAAAGATACTCTCCATTTTATTCAAAGAGACTATGCCATTGATAGCTCAGATATCACAACCCGAAATGACTTGGATAAAGACCCCCCTCTTCCAAAAAGCAGACCCCAACAAAGCCTAAACTGGTTATGGCTAGATCGCCTCTCTGAAAATTTATCTCACTCTTTTAAAGCTCTCAGAAAAAACCAACAGCATCAAAAAATTGCCGAAGCTTTTAAAAAAGGAGCTCTTTGCGCTGTGTTACTGTCAGGGGCTTTCTTTTTGAAAACGACTGCTTCTTATTACCAGGCATACACCCATGAAAAAACTCTCATCCAAACGGCGCAAAATCTCCCTAAAGAGCTGACAGGTTTATCCTTAGAGGCCTTAGAGAATATTCTCTTTATGGCAGAAAATTCTCAGCACCCTGACTCTATTATTACAACCCTTCAAAGCCAACAGAAACCTAACTTCCGCTTAGAAGAACTCCATTGGCGCGCCCTTGGAGCAACACAACAACAGCTCAATATTGCGGTGCGACGCCAAGGGACAATCACCCAGGAAGAACAGGCCACTCATTTGGAAAATCTATTTAGAAAAGCGCCAAAAATTCTTCCCTTTGATCAATATGTTGACCGTTTTGAAGTGGTATTAACACAACGCCCAAATCAGGAGGAAGCCCAATGACTCCGCAATTAAAAAACACTTGGGTAACAGTACTTCTCTTTTTGGGACTCGCTCTTGTGCTCTTTTATGCCGGCTTTCTTTTTCAAGAAAAAGCGAGTCTTCTCGATCACAAAAATCAACACCACCAAAGCCTCTTAAAACGCTTAAAGACTGTTCACTTCCCCGAACAATTTATTGCTCTCCTTGATGAAGAAATTTATAACAATAATGAAGAAGAGCTCTTGATTAAAACCGCTAAGACTCACTATATATCTCTTGAAAATCCGACTATCTCCATTGATCAAGACGGCCTCCAAAGCATAGAGGTAACTTTTGCAGCAGAACTTGATACGGATGTTTTTCACTATCTCAAAACCCTCAGCGATCGCTATAAAAGTACCTTATCCCTTAAGGAAGTTGGACTTTTTCGAGGAGAAACAGGTGTCACGGGGAAAATGGCCTTCAAGATTTTTAAGCCTTATAGCGTAAAGACAGGGGGCTCCAATGAGTAGCGCAAATTCTCTCAGGTTCGTATTATCCCTGCTGCTCTTCTTAACTTTTTCACCGCTTTTAGCAACAGAGTCTTTAATGTTTTCTCAAAAGGAATGCTCTGATATCCTCTTAAAGCGAGCACAAAACCGTCTTGATACTTTGAGAAATAAAGACGATTGTTTGGAATGTAATGGGCTTATTTTTCAAGGTGCTGATAAGTGGAGCGTTTGGATCAATGGCCAAAAAATTGATAGCACCTGCCCTCATTGCCCCCGCCAACATCTTAAAATTTCCACTGTTGAAAACAATAAAGTACACTTAGAGTGGATTCATAAAGGAAAAAAACACCTCATCACCCTAGAGCCCAACCATTATTATAACGCAAACCTCTCAAAAGTGATCACAACCTGCAACGCCCCTTAAGACATCGAAATCCACTCAAAAGCAACCTTTTTCCGTTGCAAATCTAGGTCCATATAGACTATATTGACCTGTTGGCAAAATATACCTTGCAAAAGCAATCGCAATGGAAACATCTCTTATTCTCAAAAAGCTTATTCTAGGAATGACCCTTGCGGCTCCTATTGGTCCTGTAAGTGTTGAAATGATTAAACGAGGTTTACGTCATGGCTTTTTTTCTGCGTTCAGCGTCAGGCTTGGTGGCGCAATTGGGAACAGTCTTTGTCTGCTTGCGGCTTATTATGGCCTTTCCTTTTTAATTTCTTACCCCTTTCTTTTTAATGGTCTTGGCATTGTTGGTGCTCTTTTGCTCATCTATATGGGGTATAAAAGCTTACAAAAAACAGCGGATGATTTAAGCTTCGATGAAACGACGAACATGGCAAATGGCCTGCGCTGGGGACTTTATTTAGCTATCGCAAACCCCTTTGCCTTCATTTTTTGGACAGGTATTTTTGCAGCAACCTTGGAGTCAACCCAAGCCGTAGATCATCGTGTCTTCTTTGAAAATCTATTGATCATTGTGGGTGTTCTAATTTGGGGAGCAGGATTAAGCACTGTGCTTGGATTCGGACATCGCTTTTTAAATAAAAAAGTCATTGTACGCCTCAGCCAGTTGGCAGCGCTCTTTATGTTCTATTTTGGCTTAAAATATCTGTGGGTAATCTGCTGTCGTTTAAGCATTACTTTTTGATAAACGTATACTCAGCGCATCCCGTTCCAAGAAGACCGAAACCTGGTTGAGTGCGAAAAGACTTCTGAAGATCAAAAGTCTTTTCCATGAAAGCAAAGATTTCTTCTTTGCTGGCGCTTTCATAAGGGTAGCCCCCCAACCAATCTACGGCATCATAAAATCGATTCATCCCTCTTTCATTCTTATAGGATTTAAAAATTTCCCCATTTAAAACTTGGCGAAATGAACGAATAAAATGATACGCATATCCCATAATTTTTTGGATGAATTTTGGAGCTCTACAGTATATTTCCTTAATCACTTTCCACATGCCACAAAATTTTGTTTTTGTATAAATAGCAATAATAAATGTGCCGCCTTTTTTTACACGCCCTGCTGCGGATTCAATGGCATCCCACATATGACCAGTATGATGCAGAACCCCCCAACTATAAACAACGTCAAACGTTTCTTTCAGATTTGAGTTTAAAATATCATCTTGAAAAGCTGTGATTGAGTCTTGAGTGTTAAACTTTTCGGCATTGAGTTTTGTCGTTGCAACAGAATTATCATCATAATCAGTGCACGTAATATTAGAAAAACCAAGTTTTGTAGCTGCAACTGAATGCAAACCACTACCACTGCCAATATCAAGAAAAGTTTTCCCTTGAGGGATAAAATTTTCGGGCAAAAGTTTTTTCAACCCACCAACAGCTTGCTGCACTTCTGTTTCATTAATTTTTTTAGAAAATTCAGACCAGTTTTGCCCAAACTCAAAGCGGGCTTCTTGAGAAGAAGACATATTACTCACTATATTTAAAGAATGTTTTTCGCGTCACGATATCATTTTTATTAAGAAACAACCATAAAAAACTATTTCTTTCGGAAAGTGTCCATTGTAATCACGTTATCTCCACCAGTTGTGGCAGAAGGCACTTCGTTGATCGTTTTTACATCAGGAGAGTCTTCCGTATTATCAGACAATAAAGGAACGTCATCAGGAACGAACTGCAAACCAAATTTAACGGACGGATCGAGAAAGCTAATGATGGCCGTATAAGGAACAATCAGCGTTTCGTGTTTGTCATTAAAACTTAGATTAACGGAAAATCCTGTCTCTGTGACTTTAAGATCCCAAAACTGGTGCTGCAGAACAATGGTGATTTCTTCGGGGTGCTTTTCCCTCAAAAAATCAGGCATTTGCACATCGGCTCTATTGGTTTGAAAGGTGATATAGAAATGATGCGACCCTGTAAAACCGTTGTTTTGCACCTCTGTCAGTGACTCTTGAACAGCACCACGAAGGGCTTTTTGCACAATAGCTTCGTAATCAAAGTGAGGCATTTCTTTTTCCTGAAAAAATATTTATTACATTAAATATAAAGCCTTTAATGTAAAAAAACAATACCTTTAGAGGTTATCTCCTCCTGTTAAGACTTTATCTGGACTTTATAGAGTTTCAGAGTATGATATCCTCAATAAGATTATGAAAGAGTATTATACCCCATGCGCCGCACCCGTTATTTCCTGCCTACCTTAAAAGAAGCTCCCCGAGAGGCTCAAATTACCTCTCACCAACTGATGCTTCGAGCCGGCATGATTGACCAACATTGTGCTGGTATTTATTCATGGCTCCCCCTTGGCACAGCGGTTTTGCAAAACATCGCCACCATTGTTCGTGAAGAGCAAAATAAAATAGGCGCGCAAGAAATCATTATGCCAACTATTCAGTCCGCTGATTTATGGAAAGAAAGCGGCCGCTATGAGGCCTATGGCGAAGAAATGTTACGCATCAAAGATCGCCATGACCGAGATCTTTTGTACACCCCAACGGCGGAAGAAGTGGTAACAGACATTGCGCGCAATCACCTTAAAAGCTATCGTGATTTGCCCAATCTCACCTACCAAATCAACTGGAAATTCCGTGATGAAATCCGCCCTCGTTTTGGGGTGATGCGTGGCCGCGAATTTTACATGAAGGATGCCTATTCCGTTGATATAAACCAGGAAGAAGCCCGCAACTCTTATAAAGAAATGATGAAAGCCTATGTACGCACCTTTAGGCGCCTAGGCCTAACAGCCGTTCCTGCAAAAGCAGATACAGGACCTATCGGCGGTGACCTAAGCCATGAGTTTTTGATTGTCGCTAAAACTGGTGAGAGCGAGCTTTTTTATGAAGAGCGCCTTGAGGACATCATGACCCGTTCTGACGAGCATGTAGATGTGGATGAAATTTTAGACATTTATGCAGCCACAGATGAAATCCACGATGAGACAGCCTGTCCTGTTCCTAAGGAAAATCTTAAAGTTGCCCGTGGTATCGAAGTTGGACACATCTTTTATTTTGGAACAAAGTATAGTGAAACCCTTGAACTTAGCCTTGCTGGGCCCGATAACACAACCATAACCCCTCATATGGGAAGCTACGGCATTGGTGTTTCTCGCTTAGTCGCGGCAATTATCGAGGCCAGTCACGATGAAAAAGGTATTATCTGGCCAGAGAGTGTCGCACCCTTTAAGATCGGCCTTGTGAACCTCCGCACGTCAGATGAAGCCTGCGATAAAGCCTGTAAAGAGATCTATACGACATTAACAAACGCGGGCGTCACAGTTCTCTATGATGATCGAGATGAGCGAGCTGGTGTAAAGTTTGCCGATATGGAGCTCATTGGCCTGCCTTGGCAAGTCAGCGTTGGCCCTCGTGGTCTTAAAAATGGGTTAATCGAATTAAAAAACCGCAAAACGGGCGAAGTCATTGAGCTTTCTTCCGAGGCTATGGTTGTTAAAATGATCGAGCACTTTTACAAAAAACACTAAAAAACCTATTAAATAAGAGAGATCTTTTTTATGTTCTCAAAATTTGAAAGACTCATTGCCTTTCGTTATTTACGCCCCTCTAAAAAAGAGGGAGCTGTATCTGTCATTGCCTTTTTGTCCTTCTTTGGCATTCTTCTCGGCGTTGCGGCCTTGATTATTGTTATGTCTGTCATGAATGGCTTTCGAGACGAACTCATGAAAAGCATTCTCGGCTTTAATGGTCATATCGGCCTTTCAGCACCAGCCAGTCGTGGCATCGATAACTATGATACTCTTGTCAAGGATATAAGGTCCTTGCCTGAAATAACCTCTGCAACGCCTCTTATTGAACGCCAAGCCATGATTAGTGCTAATGGTGTTGCAGCAGGGGCCCTTGTACATGGTATAAAACTCGAAGATCTCACAGCCCGCACCGTTGTCTCTGGGAATATTGTGGCTGGCTCCTTGGAAAATTTTGAAGATGGTGAGCCCAATGTTGCCATCGGCCGTCGGCTTTCCGAGCGCTTTGGCATTTACACAGGAGATCGCCTGACCCTCACTTCTCCTGAAGGAAATAGTACGGCATTTGGAACCATTCCTCGTATGCGCAGTTTTCGTGTGAGTGCTATTTTTGAAGTGGGTATGAAGGATTATGACAACGGCGTGATCTTTATTCCCCTTGCCCAAGCCCAAACCTTTTTCAGATATCCAAATGCCATTAGCGGTCTTGAAATTTTCATTAATAACCCTGACCAAGTGCAAAAAACAACGCGTCTTTTGAGGATAAAATATCCTTACCTCCGCGCCATTGACTGGCAACAAGCTAACAACCAATTCTTTAATTCCTTAAAAGTTGAACGCAACGTGATGTTCATTATTTTAACTCTCATTGTCTTGGTAGCGGCCCTTAATATTATTTCATCTTTAATTATGTTAGTAAAAGACAAGACTCAAGACATTGCCATTTTGCGCACCATGGGGGCGACTAAGCAGTCCATTATGAAAGTCTTTTTTATGACAGGGTCCATGATTGGGATATTAGGAACCGCTGCTGGCAGCACGTTGGGACTCCTCTTTGCCTACAACATTGAGAGTATTCGCCGTTGGATTGAATCTTTAACAGGCGCTAATCTCTTTAGCGCTGAAGTCTATTTCCTTTCTCAATTACCGGCAAAAGTGAATCCTTCCGAAGTCATTCTTGTCATCGTCATTGCCCTTGTTTTGGTCTTTATTTCTTCCATTGTACCGGCCTGGCGTGCCTCTAAACTTGACCCTGTGGAGGCCCTTCGCTATGAATAAGAATCCTATCATCCTCGATATTAAGCATCTCACCAAAACCTTTGTCCAAGGTTCAGAAACCCTTGATGTTCTACGAGGTATTAATCTCTCTCTGCATGC
>DOCA01000093.1:0-5506 GCA_003503995.1 Holosporales bacterium | reverse complement strand
GAGTTCAGCGCTCTTGAAAATGTGATGATGCCCTTAATCATCCAAGGACGTCCCGTGAAAGAAGCAGAAAAAGAAGCGGAAAAACTTCTCAAAACAGTGAAACTCTTGCCCCGCGCCAGCCATCGTCCATCGCGGCTTTCTGGTGGAGAACAACAACGGGTTGCCATCCTACGTGCCCTTATTGGATCTCCCAAAGTTTTACTAGCCGATGAGCCCACGGGTAACCTCGATGTAGACACCTCGGCCCTTGTTTTTGAAGAACTGGTCTCCCTGGTCCGTACTCATAAAATTGGTGCTCTCATTGCTACCCATGACCTTGCCCTTGCCAAACAAATGGACCGCATTGTTTATCTTGACCATGGTTTACTAAGATAGACTATGGGAGCCTTTGCAAAAACTTTTAGTCGAGAGTGAATTTAAAGTGAGTCCCCTGCCCAGGTGCTGTTTCGACCCAGATGTCTCCACCATGTTTTTGGACGATTTTTCGACATGTTGAGAGACCAATTCCGTTTCCCCCATAATGTTTTGCAGAATTCAAGCGCTTAAAGGGCTGGAAAATAATATCCTTTTTTTGAGGGTCAAACCCAATACCATTATCTTTGATACCAAAAACTTCCTTTTCTCCTCTCCTTTCTTGTGTAATTTCAATAATAGGTGCCTGACCAACGGCTGTAAACTTCAACGCATTACCAATGAGATTTTGAAAAAGCTGAGTCAGCAGCAAAGAGCTCCCTCTTACCACAGGTAGCTTTGCCTGCACAATCTGCGCTTTCAAATTTTCAATTTGCGCTCCTAAATGAATCAAGGATTCTCCAAGGCAAGAACCAAGGTCGATATCCTCTGGCTCAAAATGCCAATCACATTTTGAATAATTTAAAAGATCCTTTATAAAAAGGCTCATTTTCAGGGTCGTTTCTGTGATGGTTTCTGTTGCCTCAATTTGTTCTTCTGGGGCGTTCTTACCCAATAAATGTTTAAGATACGAACTATGGTACCCAATTGTTCTTAAAGGTTCTTGTAAATCATGGGACGCAATATGTGTAAAATCCTGCAAGTCTTTATTCACCATCATAAGTTCGTCATTTAAAGTCTTAATTTTTTGTTGCTGATTATAAAGATCCAAAAAAACCTGTACTTTTCCCACCACAATTTCTGGAATTAACGGCTTGTACATATAGTCCACAGCCCCCGTATCATATCCAGAAATCATAGACTGCTCGTCTTGATGCACGGCTGTAACAAAAATAACAGGCATCTGTTTGGTTTTCTCTCTTTCTCTCATTAGGGCAACAACTTCAAACCCCGTCATTTCAGGCATATGCACATCCATCAAAACCAGCGCATAGTCACTTTCTAGGGTCATTTCTAATGCTCTAGCCCCCGATGTGGTTGATTCAATAACAACATCAAGGTTTGAGACAATGCTCTCAAGAGCAACAATATTTGCTTTATTATCATCAGCAATAAGGATCTTAGGTGTCATAGTCTCACCTCTATAAACCTTCATGAGAGGCTTCTTCAGAAGGCACCAGCCATTTTGTTAGAATTCCCTCAACAAGGGCATTAAAGACGTGAAAATCAAAAGGCTTGGCATAACATTCTCTCACACCTTGCTTTTTTAACTCATTCAATTCATCTTGATCTTCAGAGGACGTCAAAACAATCACAGGAATTTCTTTTAAATTTTGATCCTGTTGAATTTTCTCTAAAATCTCTTGACCGCTCATGGCTGGTAAATTTAAATCCAAAAGGATTATTTTGAGTTTACATTTGGACTCTATATTTTGCAAAATTTCAATGGCATCCTCTCCTGTGAGAGCCTCAATCACATTGAATTCTAACTGTGACCCATTAACAATATCCTTAATAATTTTTTGTATGGTCTTATTATCATCCACAAAGAGCATGGATTTCCTCGAAAAATCTCTCTGAAATGACATTACGCGTACTCCCTTTAATTTCATTGTCTTCTATTATCAAAAGGTTTTCATTAAGGAAGAGTAAAGTTTTTTCCTAAAAAAGCAAAAAAGGGCTAGACAAAAAGAGTGCAACCCATTACAAATCGACAGTATTGAAGGCTTTCTTTCCCCCCTTCAATGCGTAATGGCCAGATAGCTCAGTTGGTAGAGCAGAGGACTGAAAATCCTTGTGTCGGCAGTTCGATTCTGCCCCGAGCCACCATTAAATCAAAGGCTTAGAACTCTCAAACAATTTTCAACGGTGTTTTGTGCCAATTCTGTGGTTCTGCGACATTCTCCGCATACTTCACTAAATGACCAGCCGTCAGCTGTGCATAGCGTTTAACATCTCTGCACTACCCAGCCGCCGAGTTCCTGTAACACCGACAAAGGTGTTCCTTCCTGTGCATGCCATGACGCCCACGTATGTCGCCAATCATGCCAACGAAAGTCTTTAATACCTGCACGTTCCAAAGCATTATACTAAGCGCTTGCCCATGTCGCACACCACATTATCCATGTGTAGTCCCGTTGTGAAAGCAAACCGTGCCATAAAGGCCAAGTGTTCAGGTAATTCTTTAACAAGTTGTTCTGCTTCTGTACGAGTCAGGAAACGAACGCGTTTCTTAGACCCTTTTCGCATCCTAATTTTGGGTGCTTTATCGATCCAATCCCACTCAAACCAAGCGATTCTTAAAATAGAACGGATCACCGCAAGATAACGATTTACATTTGCAGGACGTGTAATGGTCTAATAAACTTGATTAGATATATAGCCTATAATTTTGAAAAACTATTGAAGAAGATCAGCCTTTGATTTTTGTGCCTTAAGAGAATTTATATCGTTGAGAAGTGAGCGAAGATCACTGACCTCTTCTACGCTAAGGGTCGCACCTGTATCCGCTCCGTTGCTACTACAAATATCACCCTTCCCACATCTGCCGGAAAATACATTTACTTCAAGTTTGTATTTTCCCTTTGCATCAGCAATAAAGACAAACTTATTTGTGATAGGGCTGGGGTGTATGCTCTTACCCTCTCTAATAGAATCTAACCCTAGCCCTATCATTATATTGTAAGTGAAAGATGCGAGAGGTTTTTGGACGCTCCTTATGTCGTTCTTTTTAGATGTTGCTACCCATTTGTCGAATTTTGCCAGGATCTGTTTGACCTTATTCAGGTTAGGCTCATCCATAGAGAAAACAGCTCTGGGCATAGTATTTGGATGATCTTCTGTCACATCAATATAACCTACTTTATTCCCATATCTATCGCTGTCATAACTCAGAATCATATACCCCTTCGAACCAGACACAGAAACTTTCCCTTGTGGTTTGCTCTGCCCCGTTACGGCAACCGGTGTTGATGCTGGAGCGGATCCTCCGAAGCTTAGAGATGGCAAATCTTTATGTAAGTCAAAATAAGCATTTATTAAAGAACCACCTGCCAATTTTGCCTTGTCACTATTGTTAAAGCTTTTCACGCTAGCTTTTTGTTTCGAAAGAATACTCCAGTGATCATATTTGAGGCCAGATGTATTATTTCGGCCAAACCCACGGCCAATAAGATCTCCACTACCAACACGATTTATCTGTAAATATCCGTAGCGCATTTTCCCGCCGCCAAAAAGGTTACCAATCTCACCAGCAAGTTTTGCTAACTCGGCACGGCCACTTGCACCACCCTCTCTACCAGCCCTGTTAATTCTTGCCAGCGCACTATTAGCCTCTCCAAGCTTGTTATTAACACCCTTGATTGCATCCAACGGGCTCCCATGAGCAAAGTCTGAACCAGGCATAAAGGGCTGATCAGAAAAATTATCTTTTCCGTTGTCAAACTGTTTTTTTGTCAGGACACCAGGCGAAATAATATATTCGGCAGATGAACTTGATTGGGAAACATTAAAACA
This sequence comes from Holosporales bacterium, assembly GCA_003503995.1. Classification (GTDB taxonomy): domain Bacteria; phylum Pseudomonadota; class Alphaproteobacteria; order Caedimonadales; family UBA9215; genus UBA9215. The sequence goes on along the minus strand of DOCA01000093.1, from coordinate 1,639 downwards.
TCCCGAAGCGGCGATCATGGCTTCAACAAACTCTGCAGGATCACTTGCACCGATTGCTTGCCATGCACCGACATTAGCGCCACGCTCGACATATAACAACCCATAAGAAGTAGAGCATTCTGGAGCGTCAACAACAAAATCTTTTGCCGCCGCTGGCATGGTAATGAATAGTGCCATTGAAAAACTTAGAGTGGCAAATGTATTCAGATAAAATGTTTTCATAAACTTAATTGTTTCCAGTTATATACATTCAGCTTAAGATACACTATGTGGAATCTATAATTAAATATTTCCACCGTGATCAATGAAAACTTGTGCTAATTTTCGAGTACAAAGAACTCGATGATGGATGCATTCCCTTTCCTATACGACATAGAAAGATCTGACCTTCAGGTCGTGCTCAGACTTCGAATGAAATAAGCCACAGTCGTACTTCTATTATTCTGAATAAAATTAAAGATACCCAAAAAAGGGATTGTTACCCCTACATTGGGTCTAATTATTCAAGCCAGCTCCCCAAGCCCTTTCAGCGCGTGTCGATCATGAATTTCTAAAATCTTTCGCACATCTGGATGCGTATTTACACTGCCAAATTCTTTCAAAACTTTGACGACTGTTTTTGATGTCGAGGCCATTTCGTAGTCTTTTAACCAGTCTTCAAAATCGTTGATATCTCTGCGATCTGATCGTGGGTAGCGACTCGGTGGTCGCTCTGTGTTTATGCGCCACGGTTTGGGTGTGAGGCGCGCTCTAAAGCAACCTTGTTGCTGGCACAGTCGTAAGTAGAGCGGATCGACTTCCAGTGCGGCGAACAGCTTTAACATTTCCGTTCTGTCGTGCGTGTTTTCAAGATCGTAGGTGTGATTGGTGATGACGAATCGCAGGCCGGCAAATGTTTCATAGACTATGATCGCTAACTCCGGATTTTCTTTTTGGTATTGTTCAATTTTAGCCAGATAATAATCTTTATCTTTTTTCTTCTTGCCAAAAAGACGACTAAAAAAACCATGTTCTGATTCATCCACATCACCAAACATGACGTTCACGGCATTGAGAATTATCGCACCATAATTATTTCGGGTGAGAGCTGCGATGACAGTTCCATCATCGGCAAGTATTTCGTCGAGAACTTCTTCTCTTATAAAGCCATATTCGTAGTCGCTTTTGTCCGTGAACCCATTTTGTACCATGGTCTCAAATTTTTTCAGTCGCTCTTTGGCCCTTTGCATGGCAGATTCAGGGCTTTCATTTGAAGCTCCCCAGACAGTGAAAGTAGTCTCTGGATCAAGTTTTTCACCGGTTTGTGGATTAAAACTAAATACGTCTTGATCTGGCTTTGTTTCGATACTTTCCCAATATTTTGCAAATTTCATGTTTATCCCTGCCCTTATAAAAGTTGTGCGTTAAATTACCATATTCGTCGCTACACAGTAGAATATGATCAATTGTTTGCATGGTTGTGTGATGAAAAAGTTTTCTTTCATATTGTTATTCTCAATCTTTCTGGCGTTGATCGTCAGCACAGTTTGGCCGGGGCAATCTTTTGAAGAACAGTTGATCCGGATTCAGGCTGAGCAAGGGTTGGGGAGTTCGATCAGGACAATTGAAGATGAGGCGATCGAAATTCAGTCTGTGTTGC
>DOCA01000064.1 GCA_003503995.1 Holosporales bacterium | reverse complement strand
TTGTTGCTGAAAAGCCCCTCGGGGATCAAGCGATTTTCTTTTGTCTTTGAGGTTTTTATAAAAAGGACGAGGAGAGAAAGAGAAAATGCAATAATACCCCATAGCGCAGGATCTTTAAGACCCCAAACTTCACTTTGGTTAAGGGCGTACATGAATCCCATAAGGGCAACTCCCAAAAGAAGACCTCCTTGAGTATCGACCTTACCATCAGAAATACGTTTAGGTTCTTTTGCAACACAGAGCATAATCATCGTAATGGTGATCAAGCATAGAGGCCCGTTAATGAGAAAGATCCAACGCCAGCCAAAATTGGCCAGGATGTAGCCTCCAAAACTTGGTCCGATGGCAAGGCCAATGGCTGCCCCAACCCCAAGCATACCAATGGCAAATCCTCTGCTTTTCTCAGGAAAACACTCAAAAACAAGGGCATAAAGAGGTGGAACGAAAAGAGCACCTCCGAAGCCTTGTAAAACACGAGCAAAAATCAAAAGAGGGGCTGAGGTAAGAATACCGCATAAGAGAGAGGCAAGAGCAAAAACACTAACGCCCCATAAAAGCAAGCGGCGTTTACCATAAATATCAGCCATTTGTCCTGCAGGAATCACAAGGGTCGCCCATGCTAGGACGTAGCCGCTCAATAGCCACTGGAGGGTGTTGAGGTCAGCACCGCTATCCTTGGAAATAGGGAGGAGGGCGATATTAACAGCTGTATAATCTACGTTGATCAAAAGGATTAAGATCATCATGGCACAGAGGACTAAATAGGCCCGTGTTTTTTCAGACATGCTTAACATTGTTTTTTCCTATTTTATGAGAAGAGTTTTATAAATATTCTAAAAAGTAAAATTGATTAAAATTATAATGTTTTCAAAAGAATGGCAATAGCCTATTTTTTGTTCCTCTTTTTTGGATAATAGTAAAGAGTCTTGCCAAAAGCCTTTAAATGGGTCAAAATTATTATAAAATGTATATATCTTAATTTTTCTTTAGTTATCATGGCTTAGAAAAATAAGTAGATCGCAGGGAGATTCGATTAAAATGGCAGACGAAGATAAAACAGACGTTGATGACGCTGAAGAAGTTAAAGACGAAGACGCAGAAAACGAAAGCGAAAACGAAGATGATGCTGGCGCTGAGGATGGATCTGACGATTCTGAAGGTGAAGACGGCGAAGACGGTAAGAAAAAAAAGAAGAAAGCCAAGTCTAAGAAATCTGGCGGCGGCATGATGACAATATTGTTGGCGGCAGGTATTCCAACAGTATTGATTCTTATTATTGTGATTGTTTTTTTCTTTACCTCTTTTGGGCGTGGGCTCATTGGTCTTGATACAGGTGAAGAGGGGCAAGGTGAGGAAGAAGTTGTTGAGGAACCCGTTGTCGAACTGCCCGAGCATATTACTTATTATGAAATGCCAGAGTTGTTGGTAAATATTCAAACAAGTTCGTCTAAGCGCAAACCTTATTTGCGTTTGGCTGTTAAATTTGAGCTGCATGATCCCGAGGCTGTGAAAACTCTTGATTTGATCAAGCCTCGTATTATTGATGCTTTTCAGGTTTATTTACGAGAGTTGCGGGTGGATGATTTAGAAGGTTCTACTGGTTCTCAGCGTTTGAAAGAAGAACTTTTAAAGCGCGTGAATACAGTTGCTGCACCGGTGAAGGTGATAGACGTCTTGTTTCAGGTGTTTGTTGTTCAGTAGCAAAATCTTCCTTGATTTTTGAGAGAGGGAGAGAGTTAAGAGAAGCTTAGATAGCTTTTGAAATAGAGGGCTAAGGCTGTTTTCAACAGAAAGGTTAAGTAAATGAGCGATGCTGCAGAAGAAGAATTAAGCGATGAAGAGCTTGCAGCTCAATGGGCAGCTGAAGGCGAAGTTGATGACGGAGATAAAGAACCTGAGCGGGTTTTAAGTCAAGATGAAATTGACAACTTGTTGGGAGGTGCTGGCGGGGGCTCTAAAGAGTCTGGTGGTATCAATTTCCTCATTAATAATAGCAAGCTTTCCCATGAACGCCTTCCTATGCTGGAAGTGGTGTTCGATCGTCTTGTACGAAATTTAACAACTTCTTTAAGAAATTTTACCTCTTCTACCGTTGATCTTAGTGTTGATGAAATGACGTCTGTTCGCTTTGGAGATTACCTTGATACGGTTTCTTTGCCAGCCCTCTTAACTGTTTTTAAAGCTGAAGAATGGGAGACCTTGTCTCTTTTGTATGCGGAAACAGGTCTTGTTTATACATTGGTGGATACGTTGTTGGGCGGTAAAAATGAAACCGCCGAACTTAAAGTAGAGGGAAGGCCTTTTACGTCCATTGAACGAGGACTTGTAAAAGAACTCGCTGAAATTATTCTGACTGACTTTACACAAGCGTTTTCGAGCATTGCGCCTGTTACATTTTCTTATGATCGTATGGAAACGACTCCGCGTTTTGCGGCCATTGTCCGACCCGTTGATGCCGCTATTTTGGTGAATGTCCGTATTACCATGGAGGGACGTGGTGGGAATGTTCAGTTTTGTATTCCTTATGCTTCCATTGAGCCTGTGCGTGATCAAATCGTGCAAATGTTTATGGGTGAAAAATCTGGTGGCGATAATATGTGGTCAGGACACCTGCAGAATGAAGTTTGGGATGCTGAGGTAAAAGTTGATACGATTTTAGGTGAAATGTCCATTCCCCTTGGAGAAGCCTTGAAGTGGGAGATTGGATCGCAAATTGTTCTGCGTGCGAAACCACAATCCCTTTTAAAAGCTTCTGTTGGTGGATTTAAGATTTTAGAAGGAAAGGCGGGGCGAAGGGACGGGCTTGTTTCGTTGCGTGTTGAACAGAATACCATACAACAGAAACTGCAAAGCATTTATGAAGATCAACAAAAACACAAAGAGGAAGCTTCATGAGTTTTGATATCATCTTAGATTTAATAGTCATTAGCTGTTTAGGAGCTACTATTGCTTTTGCTGTGCGCTTAAACAAAAAACTAGCAACTATTTATAAGAGTCGTGAAGAAATACAAGCTTTTTTAAATCAATTTACAGAGTCCATGTCAAAGGCTGATGCAAGCATAAAAGATTTACGGGGCGTTGGTGAATCTGTTTTTAAAACAGCTCAAAAAGAAATGGATGATGCACGTGCTTTGAAAGATGATTTAGCTTTCTTAAATGAACGTGGGGAAGAACTAGCGGAGCGCCTTGATGGGTCTATTCGAATTGCGCGCACCCTTTACAAGGAATTGGAAGATAGGGCCGTTGGCGTTTCACCAGTTGCCTCAAATACGTCTCACTATGAAGAAGAAGCCTCTCAACCAGAACTCGTCCGTCATTTACAAAATGTGCGCTAGAGTCTTTTTGGTATTTTAAATACGATAAGGTTATACCCTATGAAATCTCTTTTAAAAGCTTATCAACTTAATACTGCGGGGGCATTGGCGCAAGGTAGCCCTGCTTCTGCTGTTTCTTTCAAGGGAGTGGGAGAGTCTTTAAGAGAAAAATTAAGCTTTTTATTTCTTTTTAAAATACGTCTCGTTCCTCTTGTGATTTTCTTTGCTGTTTTGGTTTTAGGTGCTCGAGTCACAACACTTTTTACCCATATGGGAGGCAAAAATATTTTGAAAGAGGCGCGAGCTTCTGCCGCTGAAAAGAAGGACAAATCAAGCCCTTTAGGGAAATTGGATACTTTACCCGAAAAAAATAAAAATGGACTCAAGGCTCTTGATGAATTTGACCCCTTTAATATGACTGCAGACCAATACCGCGCTTTAAAGGGTGTCCTTGATAAGGGAAAGCAACTCTCTGACCGAGAGCATTCTATTTCTGAAAAAGAGCAAGTGCTGCAGGCGCTTGTTAAAAAAGTGGACGAGAAAATTGCTGAACTCAAGAAAACAAAGGAAGAATTAAAACTTCTTGTTGATAAAATTGATGAAGATGAAAACGCTAACACAAAACGCCTTGTGAAAATGACGGAAGCCATGAAACCAGCGCAAGCAGCCAAGGTTTTGGAAGGCATCGAGTTCTCTATCCTCCTTGATATCATGGAAAAAGTGCAGGAAAAGAAAGCTTCAGCTATTTTGGCGGCTATGGATGTTGAAAAGGCAGGGTATTTGATGACTGCTTTGTCAAAACGCCGCAAGATTTTTAAAAAAGATAACCCTTCTAAATCTGTCATGAAGGGTTGATTCCCATTTGCAAAAGCCCATTCCAAGAGCTCTCAGGTGTCAATGAATTCTGAGACTGTTCAGATAATACTAAAATGTTAAGCTGATACAGCCCCAAAGATATTTCAAATAACTTGGAAAAATGAAACAAAAATGACAGTCAGAGTCCTTCCTTATGATCCTAAGTGGCCTATGCAATATGAATCCTTGGCTCAAAACATCAAAATAGCATTGTCAAAAGACCTCGTGTCTATTCATCATGTCGGATCAACATCAATTCCAGGACTGGCTGCCAAGGCAAAGATTGATATTATCGCTGAAGTGAAAGATTTGTGTTTTCCCTATCAAGGCCTCTTAGATTTAGGCTATGAATACAGAGGAGGGTTCAATATCCCCCTACGCAAAACTTTTTCCCTAAGAGATCATGAAATTGACGTTAATCTTCATATTTTTGAAACAGGCGACCCAGAAGTTGAGCTCAATATTCTTTTTAGGGATTACCTTCGTGCCAACGATGCTGCTCGGGATAGCTATGGCGCCTTGAAATACGAGATTCTTAAAGAGGAAGCGTCGCATAAAATGAAGGGCGCATTCTATAAAGGTTACACCCTCGGGAAAAATGATTTCATAGAAAAAATCATTCAGGAAACAGGTTTTAAAGGCCTGAGATTTGTTATCTGCACCCATCATTCAGAGTGGGAAGCGGCCAAGCACTTTAGAAATAAGTATTTTTTTGCTCCAAATAATATGGAGGATCCCTATACGTGGACATTTGATCATAAGGACCACAGGCATCTTATTTTATACCAAGGTGTAGAGATCGTTGCTTATGCCCATGTTCAGCTGTGGCCAGAGCAACGTGCAGCGATCCGTATTATTGAGGTAGATGAAAATAAAAGAGGAAGCTCTTTAGAGCGTCAGTTTATACAGTTGATTGAAAAGTGGTTGTTAAGAGAAGGATACAAAAGCATTCATACCGAGTCTTCACCACAAGCATTGGGTTTTTATAAAAATCTTGGATATGTCTCCATGCCCTTTAATGATCCTGACGGATATGAGGGGAGTCCAAATGATATTGAGATGGGGAAAATATTATAATGGATAAGTTAACTTTTTCTTCAGTATCACCAGATCAAGAGGCGCTTGTTTTAAATTGGCTTCATAAGCCCCATGTCAATGAATGGTTTCATGGGACCGGTCTGCAAAACACCATTGAGGGATTGCGAGCATTTGTTGCAAATGGTACTCCCCATTTTGATCCTTGGATTGCCTATTGCAATAACATACCTTTTGCATTTTTAATCACGTCTGATGTGCTTGATTCGGAGGCAAATTATCCTGAAAATCCTCTTGCAAAATGGATTGAGGTTGGGAAAAAAGCCATCACCTTGGATTTGCTTATTGGGGACGAAACGTATCTTGGTAAAGGTTTGTCTACTCCCATGATTTGGGAGTTTTTAGAGGAGGTCCATCCTGACAAAGACCTTGTTTTTATTGATCCTGAAGAGGTTAATAAAAAAGCTATCCATGTTTATGCAAAAGCTGGCTTTGAAAAAATAGATGATTTTATCGCTAGCTGGCACCCCGTTCCTCACATCTTAATGCGTCTGCGACGAGGATAATATTTTATATCATAACGCTTTCAAGGTTTTGTATGGAGGGATTGTCGAGCCACTTTGGTAAAAGATTTTGCAAAGGTTCTGAGCGAAAATCAATGGCGGAGAGAGTTTTCAGGGGGAACCAAAGAAGTTCAATATGGTCTTCAAGGCGTGGAATAGGGAACTCCTTTTTCAAACTTGGAGAATCTACTTCAAAAATAAAGTTATATTCATGGTTGTGGCAAATGCTGCTGTGACCTGGCTCAAAGGTATATTCAAGGCAGCCGAGTAATCTTTTGATGGTGCAATCTTGTGCGCCGGCCTCTTCATGGAGTTCTCGAAGGACGGTTTCTTTCGCACTTTCACCGTGCTCGATATGCCCACCCGGCAGAAAATAAAAAGCCTTTGGAAGGTCAAGGGTTTTGCAGAGCAAAATATGTTCTTGATCTAAAATGACGGCGCGGCTTAAGACATGAATTTTATCTTTTGTGGTCATTTTCTTAACTCATCATACTGGTTTCAAGGTCTTTGTCATAGAGGAGGTTATATTTTTCCCGAGCATGAAATAGCTGATAATGCCACCATTCACTTGTGAAAAAGTCCCATCCAGCTAGGGTCATAATTCCCATGAGGGTGCAGCGATTCCGTTGCGCTTCTGGTGTGATCTCTGTGTTCTTATGATGGGATAAAAGGGTAAAATCATCAAAAGGTGTTCCCATATCAAGGTCTTGTCCTGTCTTTTGATCGACAAGAGTGAGGTCAACGGCCACGCCCCGTGAATGGGGAGAGCCTTTTTCAGGGGGACAAATATACGTTGGATCAGGACAAAAGTCCCAGAGCTTTTCTTGTGCTTCTTGGGGGCGAAAGGCATCAAAGATTTTCAAAGCATAGCCTTGGGCATTGGCAAGGTCGAGAGCTATGAGGAATTTCTCATGGGCCTCTTTATGGAGGTAGCAATGGGGCTGAGCATAAACAGGTTTACCCGTAAAATTTTGAGGCGTTGCATAAGCAATATCAAAAAGAAGCTTGTTCGGGATAGGGTGAAGTTGAATCAGTGTCATTTGGCTCTCAAATATGATATGGGTAATTATAGGAACCTCTGCAAAAGTCTCTTTTGGCGATAAAAAAGCAAAGGCTCGTCTTTCGCGGGACGCACATACTAAAGGTATGCTTACGTTTCCACGACCTCGCTTCACTTCTTTCTCACCCAAGACCACGTCGTTTAGCCATTTTGCAGAGGCTCCTATAGTCTTTTTAAAAAGATTCTAGATATCGTTTCTGCGCTTCTGGCCTATCATTATAGACTTCGTTTCTGGGCGCCTAAACTGAAATTTTTTGAAAAGACTATAGGGGGCAGATATGGTAAGGATATGCATAGGCCTTCTTAGGCGAATATTAACAATTTTATTAGAATAAATCCAGATATGAATATCCTAGCTTTTGATCTTGCCAATTTTTCTTCCTCACTTGCCCTTATGAAGCAGGGCGAAATTGTCTTTTCTGAACATAACAAAGAATTTCGAGGGCAAGATGTTACGCTGTTGCCTAAATTGCAAAAGGTTTTGGCGGACCATGATTTGACCTTTCAAGAGTTGGATCGTTTGGTAACCACAAGGGGCCCTGGGTCTTTTACGGGTATTCGTGTTGCTCTTGCCACAGCCCAAGGTCTTTCGCTTTCAGTAGAAAAACCAGCCTTAGGTATAGATTCTTTTTTATGGGTTTTTAAAACGTACCCTAAAGAATTTTCATCAAGTCAGCTTGTTTTGGTCCTTTTGGAGTCTCTTCGTTTAGAGCTCTATGGGCAGCTTTTTACAGTAGAAGGAGAGGTTGTAGATGCTCCTTTTTCATTATCCCCAGAGGATATTGCAAAGAACTCCACATATAAAGAGGCATTATGTATAGGAAACGGTGCGTCTCATATGAAAGAGTATGGTTTTCAGCTAAACCCCTTTATGCCGCAAGCAACTCATTTGGCAGAATTTGCCGCCACAATTCCTGAAAATGAGCTAGAGCACTATCCTTGCCTTCCTCTTTATGTAAGGGACGCTGATACCAGCAAGGCAAAGACTCTCAAATGAAGTGCGATGTTCGAGACCTTGGAGCAGATAGGGCTGCTGATATGGCAAGACTCTATGGGCAGTGCTTTGACGATATTTGGGAAACCTCATTTTTTGAAGGAAAGTTGAGGGATAGCTGTTTTGCAAAGGGGATCTTTTTAAAAGAAGTTCTTATTGGTTTTATCTTTGTTCAAAGTATTGAAGACGAGGCGGAAATTTTGACATTTTGTGTTCATAAAAATCATAGGAAACAAGGGCTTGGTAAGACACTTCTCCTAGAAATTTTAAAACAGTCAAAAATTAGACGCTGCTTCCTTGAGGTTTGTTCTGATAATAAAGCTGCTATTGCCCTTTATGAAAGGCTTGGCTTCAGGAAAAAAGGAGAACGCAAAGGGTATTATCAAAGGCAAAGACAGAAAAGTCAAAAACTCCTTCATGATGCGATCATTTACGTTTATTCAAAAAAGTGAACTTATTCATAAAAAAATACTTGATTTATTCTTGCGATTGTCCTAGAACAGGTTATACGAAATGAATACCTCTCTTGATATTAATCTATTAAAAGAAAAGATTTGTTAACAAAGACTATAGTGTCTTAAATTCGTTTGATGATGAAAAGGAAAATAAAATGATTACAAACATGAACTTGCCCGCAGTTGAAGCAATGAGCTCTGCAGAACTTCTAAGCTTAGCCACTGAAATTTCTTCAGCATACTTTGCAAACAACACTGTTGCTGTTGAAGATATTCCTGCCGTAATTGACCAAGTTTACCAAGCTCTTGTGAAGCTTTCAACACATGGTGTAGCAAATACAAATCGTCCAGATCCAGCAGTACCTGTTAACCAATCTGTGACAGAAGATTATATCATCTGCCTTGAAGACGGTAAGCAATTAAAGATGCTTAAGCGTCACTTGAAAAGCTCTTACAACATGACTCCCGAGCAATACCGTGAGCGTTGGGGTCTTTCAGCTGACTATCCAATGGTTGCACCTAACTATGCTAAAAAGCGTAGCAGCTTGGCCATGCAAATCGGTCTAGGCCGCAAGCGTAAAGCTGCTTAGTTAATTAACTAATTCTATTATCCTTTGGGATAAAGTTTAAAACCAGTGTTCTGATAAGGAGCGCTGGTTTTTTTATCCTTGCAGTTCTAACACTATCAATGCTAAAAATTCTTTAAAATAATGATCTTATGGTGAGTAGAATGACGACCTCCGAGATAATCTCTGAAACAGAAAATGAAACAAAAAAAAAGCAGCTTTATATTAAGACGTATGGCTGCCAAATGAATGTGTATGACAGCAATCGTATGTCAGATATTCTTTTGCCCCTTGGTTTTGAGATGACAGAGGATCTTGAAAAGGCTGACATGGCTATTTACAATACGTGTCATATTCGTGAGAAAGCCTCGGAAAAGTTATATTCTGATTTAGGTCGTGTAAGGCCCCATAAGGTAAAACGCGTTGCCCGAGGGGAAGATATGCTCATTGCTGTTGCGGGGTGTACAGCTCAGGCTGAAGGGGCAGAAGTTATGCGTCGAGCACCCTACGTCGATATGGTGTTTGGCCCGCAATCCTATCAAGAGCTCCCTGAAATGGTGGCAAGAGCTATGCGTACCAAAGAAAAGCGCGAGGATCCCTTGTTGCGCGGTGCTGGTGTACTGAATGTTGATTTTCCAGAGAATCCAAAATTTGATACGCTTCCTGAGATGACTAATGTAGAAGGCGCTTCAGCCTTTCTCTCCATTCAAGAAGGCTGTGATAAATTTTGTCATTTCTGCGTTGTGCCTTATACGCGAGGAGCTGAATACTCAAGACCTGTGAAAGACGTGTTAAAAGATGCAAAGCGTCTCATAGAGTTGGGTGTCAAAGAAGTGACGTTATTAGGGCAAAATGTAAATGCTTACCATGGGGAATCTCCCGATTCTGCTAGCAAAGAATGGGGTCTTGGGCGATTGATTCAAGAAATTGCAGAATTTGATGCTTTTGAGATTATTCGCTATATCACCTCCCATCCCCGCGATGTGACGCAAGATTTGATAGATGCTCACAAAGATGTGAAAAAGCTATCTCCTTATTTGCATTTACCCGTACAATCAGGCTCAAATCGCATTTTAAAGGCCATGAATCGTAAGCATGATCGGGATTTTTATTTCAAGCTTATTGATCAATTCCGTGAAGCACGCCCTGATATTGCTTTTTCATCTGACTTTATTGTTGGCTTTCCTGGTGAAGATGAGCGAGATCATAAAGAGACTCTCGACCTTATTCGCCGGGTGAATTATGCCCAAGCTTATTCTTTTAAATACAGTCGACGTCCGGGAACACCAGCGTGGGCCTCTGAGCAGCAAGTGGATGAAGGTGTGAAAGGAGAGCGCTTAGCTGAACTTCAAGCTCTACTGGATGAGCAGAAAATGGCTTTTAATCAAAAGTGCGTTGGCCAAGAAATGGACGTTCTTTTTGAACGCAAAGCCCGTCATGAGGGACAACTTTCTGGTCGTAGCCCCTATATGCAGTCAGTTTATGTGCAAGCAAACCCCCGTCTTATTAATACTGTGGTGCCTGTCCGGATCATTGGATGCGGGAATAATAGTTTGACAGGAGAAGTGGTTGTGCTTGATAATTAATATATAGGAAGCTCTGTAAAAGGCTCTTTTGCGGAAGTGCCTATAGAGAGTTCAAACAATAAGGAGATTACGCCTAGGTGGGAAAAAAAACAGGTTTCAAAAATCCAAAATCTTCCAATAGTATCCCCGTAGATACATCACCCCCCGTTGTGTCTAGTGATGAGACAACTCTAGACATTGTATTCAAAGATAATCGTTTGCTCCCTCTTTTATTCGGAGAGCGAGATCGCTATTTACAGCGTATTGAAAATAATCTCAATATTATGATTCAAGCCCGTGGTAATCGAGTGACTTTAAGCGGTTGTGCTGAAGGGGTGGCTATCGCAGAAGTGGTGCTTCATAAAATGTACGAGCGTCTCGAAAACGGACAAGTCGTCAGTGTTGGGGAAATTGATGCGAACCTTCGTCTTGCAAAGCCAGACCATAATGGCAAAACCCAAGTCTCCCATGGAGGTTTATCTATTTCAACACGCCGTAAGGTCATAATGCCTCGTTCCGATGGGCAGATTCAGTATATTCGCCTTTTGCAAAAACATGATTTAACCTTTGGCTTAGGACCTGCAGGGACTGGAAAGACATACCTTGCAACGGCCATGGCCATTTCGCAGCTTTTAGCAGGACAAGTAGATCGGATTATTATTTCGCGCCCTGCTGTTGAAGCTGGTGAAAAATTAGGCTTTTTACCAGGGGATATGAGAGAAAAAGTCGATCCTTACTTACGCCCGCTCTACGATGCAATCTTTGATATGCTTCCGTCTGATCAGGTAGAACGTCGCCTTGAAAGCGGTGAAATTGAAGTCGCGCCCTTAGCTTTTATGCGAGGACGTACGCTATCGAGAGCTTATGTGATCTTGGATGAGGCTCAAAACACGACTGTTGAGCAAATGAAGATGTTCTTAACCCGCCTTGGGGATGACTCTCGGATGATTATAACGGGTGATCCAAGCCAAGTTGATCTTCCAAAAGGTGTAAAAAGCGGTCTGATTGATGCTATAGAAAAGCTTGACGGTGTGGAGGGTGTTGCTTTTTGCCACCTTAAAGCCAGTGATGTTATGCGCCATCCCCTTGTTTCTCGTATTGTCAGGGCTTATGATAAAGCGTAAGTGAGTTCTGCTCTTTTATCTCTAAATAAAACAGATTCTTTCTTAGAATATGGGAAAAGCCTGCTAAAATCGATTAGATCTGCTTGAAATCTCTCATTCCAATGCCTTTAGATGTATGAGTCCGAAGGTCAGTAGTCTATTTTTTTCTTTTACATATCTGATTTTTAATTTGAAATTCAATTGCAGGGTTTGCAATGAAATGATTACGTTTTTTTGCAACCAATGGGGATTGTGAGAGGGTTTCGTTATTTGCATAGGGGTATTGCATAATATGCATTTGCAATTTTTGCCAAGTATCCCTATATGTATAAGGAAGTATAATTTTGCCTATATGGTAAGGAGTAGATGTTAATGAATTTGCGTAAAAAGACACTGGCTATTTTGCTTGGCTCAACGGCCCTTGCAACCTCTATGAGCTTTGATGTTATGGCTCGTGTGGAAAATTCACTGATGGAGTCGTCTCTTTTGGATCTTCGTTCACCTGCCTATAAGGCGCCTTCTGCAAAAGATATAGATGGTGTGTTTATCAGTGATCTTGTGGAACGTTTTGAGCAGGGGCGTAAACTTGAAATCTCTAAAATAAAAAAAGAGAAAAGCGAAATTTCTAGTTTGAGTGAGAGCTGGGTTCAACTTGATACACCTCTTGAGCAAGTTGAAAAGACAGCATCAGATCCGCTTGTAAGTGTTGATGAAGACGGTAAGAAGAGCGTTAATCCTAATTTCTCATATCATAGAGATACACTCTTGGAAATGAATGCGTTGAGCTATGCTATCGCGAAACGCCAATCTGCTAGTGATAATATGAATAGGTGGATTGCTGCGTTAAATAGCAATGCTACGGATCATGCTGATTTCCTTGGTGAACTTGAAGATGATTTCTTTGGTTGTATGGGCATGCTTGATGTTTTTGAAGAGATGGATTATCAAGATCGCCGCCATTACATCAATAAAGAAATTTCAAAGCTTGAAAAATATATTCAAGATCAAGTTTCTGCGGAACAAAGATTGGCAGATGTTCTCCATAAAGGAGGCTGGGAGCTAAAAGCTTTTGAAGGTAAGAGCGGTTATAAGCGTGCTCTTGGTAACCCTGGTGATAGCTGGGTCGATGACGACCGCGGTTTTGTTGCATTCCATAGAGCAACGAATACAATCACTGTAATTTATCATGGTTCTCGTGATGGGAGCGATTGGGAAGCGAACTTTGATGGTCGCCAAGTACATGCTAGTACCACAGGTTTGAATTTACCAGGTGATGTTAAAGTACATCGTGGCTTTGCGAACATCGTTGAAAGTTGCAAGGATAACGTCGCGAGACTTATTAGCGAATTTCATGCTTCCATTGAAGAAAGTAAGAAAATGCAAACTCAAATACTTCTAATTGGACACAGCTTAGGCGCAGCACTTGCAACTCTTAGTACAGCAGAATTAGTTTATAATCTTGGTCTGCAACTTTTTGGTAAGGATTTTAATAACGTTAAAAGTAACAATTTTAAAGGTTTTTATCTGTCAGCCCCAAAAGCTTTTGGTAAAGCAGGTGTTGACATGGCTAATGAAATTGTTGGTCATGACAACATGATGCGTCAAAATGTTCATGGGGATCCTGTACCTGTTGCGGCTTTGAAAAAAGTCGAAGCAAGACTGAAATCTGTTTTGGAATGGGTTCAAGGCGACCGCAAGCGCGGAGAAACAGGGATTTCTCGTATTCCGTTGGTTGGTAAGTGGCTTGAAGATGCCCTTTTCAATGTGCTTGAAAAGCCTCAGTTTGACATATTCCTTAAGGAGAATCTTGAAGATGCGTTAGAGGCCGTTAGTGGGTATCACAGTGTTGGTCATTTAGCTCTCGATGGTACAGGTGATGCTTTAAAACGTATGCTTTGGCCTGCTACAAAAGCTCTTGCTGGACGTACGGCTGCTAACTTTGTGGGTATGGTAAAAGGATATTGGGGAGCTCTTGTCGGCAATGATGTCCCAAATCCTGGTATCACAGGTTTTATTGGAAACACAGCTTATGATATAGTCGTAACAGGTGTCTCGCCTCTTCATAATGGAACAACTTGTGAGGCTGAAGGCGGTGCTTTTGATAAAGACCTTCCCTCAAAGAAGACAGATCTTCTTTTAAAGCAAGGTCAAGATCATTTGGATGCTAAAAAGCTTGCGGCAGATACTTCCTCTGAGACTGAGAAAAAATCTCTTTGGTCTCGGGCGACATCTAAAGTTGGTGGTTGGTTCGGCTACTAAAATATTGAGATTCTATTTTAAAAGCTCCGTTATTAGACGGGGCTTTTTTTTATGGAAAAATCCTATAATATGGAAGTATCTTAAGCGAGTGAATCTCTTTAATGGTTTCTTTATCCACACCCCAGGAAAAACGTCTTCAAGGGTATATCGAACTTTCTCGGTTTGATAAACCTGTTGGAGCGTGGCTTGTATTGTTCCCAGCCTTGTGGGGGCTTACCCTTGCTCACCAAGGAATGCCGACTCTTTTAGACATTTTTCTTTTTACGGTTGGTGCTTTTTTGGTAAGGGGCGCAGGATGTACGATAAATGATCTTTTGGATCGAAATCTTGATCCCTATGTTGAACGTACAAAAAATAGGCCCTTGGCAAGGGGAGCTTTGACAACAGGTGAGGGGGTTGCTTATCTTATGGGGCAACTTATGGCAGCGTCAATTCTTTTACTTTTTATGCCCATTGAAGTATTTTATCTTGCTTTAGGGGCTGTTGCCTTGATGTTGCTTTACCCTCTTTTAAAGCGAGTGACTTATTGGCCTCAATTGTTTTTAGGGTTGTGTATGAATTATTCCATGCTCATGGCCTATGTGTATGTCACAAAGACTTTTACCTTTTCCGTCGATGTGTTGGTGCTTTATGTTGGTTCGGTTTTCTGGACGCTGGCCTATGACACGATTTATGCCCACCAAGATCGAAAAGACGACATGAAAGTTGGTATAAAATCTTCGGCTCTTTCAACTTTAGGGGGGACAAAGCTCTTTTTAGGTCTTTGTTATTCTTTATTCTTAGTTGCTCTTTCTTTTAGTATTGTGCAGAAACAAAATCTAAGTTTATTACACTTAGGTCTTTTGATGGGACTTTTAATGTTTCCAGCTATTTTGCTGTTTTACCAATTAATCTTGATGGATTTCCACGACCCTAAGAAGTGTCTACAGGCCTTTAAGCTCAATCAAGGAGTAGGGTTGGTTGTTTTAGTTGTCCTTTTGATCATCTTCAGGGGGGCTTAAGCGTGGATCTTTTTCTTCAAAAACGTCACCTGCATCATCCAAATCTAAAGAAGGGTCAGGCTCCTCCTGCTCTTCGGGCTCTCTGATTTCTCCCTCTCTAGAGGAGGTCAGTCTATCGGGTGTTCCCTCAGTGCTGACTGTTAAAGGAGAGAGGTCGGGGTTCGTATCATACCCATCGTCCGCGTTTAATTCCAAGCTTCCTAAGACTGAAAAACGTCGAGCTTCTTCGGCGCGTCGGATTTCTTCTAGAGCCTCCAAAAAGTGAACCCAAAGTTTATATTCTGCAGCAATTTTTTCTGGCGTAATCATTTTTCTAAAGAAATCATATCGTATGGTTATAATTCTTGTTTTGGGAGATAGGCCGTACTTTACGAGGTTAGTTGGTATCATACCACCTAAGAATGATGTGCAGGCAGTTGGTGCATTATCAATGAGGATAACTGTATCAATACCAGTATGACTTTCGCTAGAAGCGCTGGAGGCGTCCACATCAGAGGAATCACCAGATATAACGTGTGGTTTAACTAAATCTTGGAGAATACGAGCGGGTTTGCTCTTTGGAGCATAGAGATAATCATTGGTCTCATGCATTCCATAGCCATAATCTTCTAAAGAGCATGTTTTAAAACCGAGAGCTTTTTGATGCCTTCCAAAAAAAGCAACTTTGTTGAAAGTGAATGGAAGGCCAGAGCAAATTTTGAGGCGGGTATGATTTGCTCTTGCAACGCTAAGAAAAGCAGTAAGGGCGTCGAGTTCAAGGGGAATGGGTTCTAAATGACGCCATGGTTCTCTGTTCCAGTTACAAACGTCTAAGTGTGCTTGGAGAAGATTTTTTTCGCAATCGATAAGAGAGGTAGAGTGATCTTCTGTGTGCAAAAGAGCTGCTGCAGCTTTTAAAACATCATCATAGGTTCGCCCCAAATCGGGACAAGAGAGAAATTGCAATGGAACTAAATCGCCCTCAACTTCTGGGTTTATATTAAAACGAGGGCTGCAAATTGCATCATCATTATCGATATAGATAGCTACGTTCGGTCCAAGTTTAATGCCTTTTTTAGTGAGGTAAGGTAGCAATTCTTTCATGGAATTAATAACAGCGCGATTGCTTTTTAATGTGACGTCGTCTTTTTCATCACTTGAAATAGGTTTTGTATCACGAGCAGAAGCAAAAGTTTGTGTGATAGAGAGAGCGAAAAGAGCGCTCAAAAAAAGGTTTTTTAGAAAAAGCGAGAGGTGAACCATGGGTTAAATCCAAGTTGTTAATAAGGAAACGCTAACAAAAAAGGGGTTAATCGAGTTCAAAAACAGCTCTTATATATTTTATTTTGAGGATAAAATGAGTGAGTGCCCAAGAACTTGATATTCCTATCGTGGCCACAATGGCAAATTTGAAAAAGATGATCAAGTTAAAATCTGTTAAAAAGAATTGTCCCCAAATAACGATGGGGTCGTGAAATATAAAGATACCCCAACAACATGCCGCGGCACTTGCCCATAATTTTGCCCAAAAGGGATTTTGGGTTGTGGAGGTATTTTTAGCGCTAAAGAACGTCACAAGGGCGATGACTTGGAAAAAGGCAAGAGCCCCTAAAAGAGATGTCCTGATTAAAATCGCAGGCGCAACTTGTGGCAGAAGAGCAAAAGCTTCGCTCCAGGCTTGGGTGTTTTCACCACTTTGACGAAGAGCTTTATAAAAAGAGTAATCAAAGGCGCCCTCGGCAAAGTAGAAGTGAGAATATAGAACATAGGCCAATCCTGTTAGGAGGGTAAGTCCCAAAAGTAAGAAGCGCTTGTTCTGAAAGACCACCCAGTTCGTTGGGTGCTCCCAAGCTTTAGAGTACATAAAAGCAGCCCCTAAAACAAAGTACACAAAATTCATGAGGAACTTGGATGCTTGGAGAGAAAAGAGTTCTCCATGGAGGGCGTCAGGCAGAATATTCCTAAAGCCAATCCACCAAGGAGCGCCCCAACGAAGATCGCTGAGCCCATAAACCACCATAGAAAAAAGAATAAAAATGGTGAAGGCTTTCATCGGAGAGGTTAAAGCTGTCTTAATATGGTGAGCCATCCAAGGGATTAGTTTTGGAAAGAGCTTGTTAAAAAGTAAAAGCACGACCGTATAGAGAATAATGGCGTACATGACCCAATAGGGGCCAGCTTGGAGCTTTTGACTAAAGAAAATGTCTTGCCAAAATTCAAGGTAAGTGGAGCCTGGATTTTCATATTCATGAAATTTTGGGTAACTTAACAAAGGTACAACCAAAGGAATGCCAACCATAAAAGGAAGAATGTGTTTCACGAAACGGTCTTGCCAAAAGCCTTTCCATCCTAATGTTGTTATTTTTGGAAGTACATAAGCCCCGAAGGTGAAAAAGAGCACAGGCATGATGGCTGCTTGATTAAAGAGATAAAGAGCATCAAAAATATAAGAGCGATCGTAATCGCGATAGAACCAATGACGTCCCCAATTTGCAGCATAGGCGTGCAGGCTGTGGTCCACAGCCATTAATAAAAAGATAAAACCACGCATATGGTCAATAAAAGGAACGCGCGCAAGGAGGCTCGTTGAGGCAGGTGTCTTTGTGAGTGTTGTCATTTTTAGAGTACTTTCTTAAATCCAGGCCAATCTTTAATGAAATGGGTAAGTCCCCATGACAGAGCGGCCCCAACGCTTGCAACTACAGTGAACTTTATGTATTCACTGATATCAGCGTGATAAAAAAGAGAGCCAACCCAGAGGACAATAGGTTCATGGAAGATATATATTCCAAAAGAACATGCAGCAAGAGACTGCCATTTTGGTAAAGGTTTGTCGAGAAAGTGTTTGAAGAGTGAAACATACATCACGACAAGAGAACACATAAAAAGAGCCAGAAGCGTTGTACGAATAAAAATCGGTCCGCCATAAGCTTCGATAACGGGCCAGATATCTCCCCATGTGCCGCCAAAGTGAAAGTGGCGTAAAATCTCGTTGCTATAGGCACCGTCGTAGAAATTCGTAAGAGCGTAGCTTATGTAAGCTGTACCAGATAACAGGGCCAAGGTAACCCAAGCTTTCCAAGAATTCCCAACACGGGTTAAGATCTCTTGGTTCTTTGAAATGCCAGCATAGGCAAAACCTGCGCCTAGGAAAAATAAAAAGCCTTTCATAATAAAACGAGCGCCTCTGATGTAAAAGACTTTCCAAAAGCCCGTCCAGTATTGTGCTCCCCAAATCATTTCACTGATGCTGATGATGAGGGCGCCAAGAATAAAGAAGCTAATGAATCCTTTAAGGGGATTGCTCACAAGCCAGGTTGCAAAACATCCCATAAGCTTCATGAAAGACGGGATGAAGGTGTGAATGGTGACAAGAAGGAGCGTTAAAACCGCAAGGTAGTAGATGAACCAAAAACCGCTGGAGGACATATCATTGAAGAAAAAAGTATTAAACCAATAATCAAAGAATCCTTGCTCTGAATTATGTTTTAAAACATTGGAAATGTACTTTTGAGGTGGCACTAGAATGGCTGTTCCTAAAACAAAAGGGATGACAAGGCGATAAAACTTCTCCTTTGCAAAGCTTAGCCACCCTCGCCTTTGAAGGGAGGATAAAACAAAAAGGCCCGCCAGGAAATAAAGCAAAGGCATCATGATCACGTCATTATGCATGTGCCAAACATCAAAAAAAAGCGTGCCACCAAAATCGCCGAAATAATGCATCTTTTTAAAGTGAGGTGAATAGGGGTGCATGGAATGATCAAAAACCACATATAAAACGAGGAGCCCCCTTAGATAGTCGATAAAATAAACGCGCTTTTTCTCTCTTTCAGTGTTCATTAAAAAAAACCTTTAACGTTTCGTTAATATTGTTTTTTAATAGTAACATAAGGGTATCTGAAAACAGAGAGGTCATTTGTGCAAAAAATTCTGCTGGTTGATGATCAGCAAGCTAATATAGATTGTCTATCTCTTTATCTCTCTAAATTTTTTGAGTGTGAATTGGAGATCTTTTTAAATCCTACTCAAGCTCTTGAGTGGTCAGAGCACAATGAATTTGATTTGGCTCTTATCGATTATCATATGCCCGAGCTTTCAGGTATTGAGCTTGTTCGGGCTATTCGTCGCCAAAAACTTCACCAAAGTGTCCCCTTAGTCATCGTAACCTCTGAGAGCGATAAATCTATTGTATCCGATGCTTTTGATGCAGGTGTTTCTGACTATTTAATGCACCCCTATGAACGCTCGGAATTGATTGCTCGGATTCAAAATTTACTAACTCTTCGTAAAACAACTCTAAAATTACAAACTGAAAAACAAGATCTCAATGAATTAGTAAAAAAAGCCACGGCTGATTTGCAAGAAAGTGAACAACGCTTTCGTCTTGCTCTTGAGGGAGCTCGAGATGGTATATGGGACTGGGATCTTAGAACAGGAGAGATCTTTTACTCTTCTAATTGGTGTAAAATGCTGGGGTACGAGAAAGAAGAGGTTCCAACATTGCCGGCTTTCTGGATGGCTCGTGTTCATCCTGATGATTCCTATGTATTAACCTCAGCCATTGACAATCATGTGATGGGTAAAAATGATGT
>DOCA01000065.1 GCA_003503995.1 Holosporales bacterium | reverse complement strand
TCACCTAAAATAGAGCTATTCCATTTATAAATCTCTGAGAAGCCAATTTCGGAAAACTCCAAAACAATTTTATCGGGCTGAATGTTTAACTTAGCACATGTCATTTGAAGTAAATCAAAATAACCCTCTTGAAAAACTTGGGCTGATGTCACGTTAATACACATAAACAAATCAGGGTTTTTATATTTCTTTTGCCACTCTGCTAATTGTGCCATAGCGCCCTCCATCACAAAGGTGCCAAGACGCACAATGGTATCATCCTTTTCGGCGACAGGAATAAAATCCTCAGGATCAATTATCCCCATGGTCGGGTGATGCCAGCGTAACAACGCTTCATATCCGAGGTGTTCTTGGGTTTTTAAACAAACAATCGGCTGATAGTAAATTATAATTTCTTTATTAACCAAAGCACTGCCAAGGGAGGCTTTTATTTCACGACGGCGTGGCGAGATTTCTCCCATATCTCGTCGATAAAAGACTGAGCACCCTCTGCCTTTCTCTTTTGCCTGATAAAGGGCCACATCAGCTTCCTTTAAAACCGACTCATGGGTCGTATGAGAATGATGAACAAAGGCAGAACCAATACTTAAAGATATTTTAATATCACTGCCCACAATAGAGACCGGAGATGTTGCCTCCTCGTAAAGACGATCAATATACACTTGTGCCTCTGCTTCTGTGCCTGTTTCTTCAAGCAAAATAACAAATTCATCACCGCCTATTCTCGCAACAGTATCAACCTCACGGGTGCAACGTTTTAAAAAGTTTGTTATTTCTACAAGAGTTTTATCCCCTGCTCCATGCCCATAAGTATCATTAATATCTTTAAAATGGTCTAGATCCACAAAAAGAACGGCAAACTTGTCATCTTTATTGCGCTTAAAGCGTAAAAAAGCCTGGTTAAGACGTTCATTAAATAGAGATCTATTGGGCAAGCCTGTCAAGGTATCATGAAGAGCATTGTGCGTCAGCTTATTCTGAATTTCTTTAAGGTCACTAATGTCAGACTGAGCACCTACAATACGAATAGCCGTCCCATGACTGTCCCGCACAGCCTTACCTTTTGTGTGAACCCAAACATCATATTTTTTTCGATGCTTGATACGATATTCACAATCAATGACATCATTTTTACCCATCACATGATTGTCAATGGCTGAGGTTAATACATAGGAATCATCAGGATGAACACGAGCCATCCAGAAAGCCGGCAATGTTGGAACCTCTTCTTTCTCGTACCCCAGCATTTTACACCAATTAGAAGAGTAAAAGATCTCTCCTGTTCTAAGATCCCAGTCCCATATACCATCTCGAGCACCTTCAAGAGCAAGGCGAAAGCGTTGTTCACTTTCTTGCAAATCAGCTGTGGCTTTTTTCACTAATTCATTGAGATCTTGTTTTTCAGTTTGTAACTTTAGAGTTGTTTTACGAAGAGTTAGTAAATTTTGAAGTCGTGCAATAAGCTCAGAACGCTCATAGGGCCGCATTAAATAATCAGAAACACCTGCATCAAAGGCATCGGATACAATAGACTTATCGCTCTCAGAAGTCACCATCACAATGGGAACACTTTGATGAAGTTTTTGACGACGAATAGCCCGAACAAGCTCAATACCTGAAAGCTCGGGCATACGATAATCGATAAGAGCCAAATCAAATTCATTATGCTCTGACCACTCAAGAGCTTGAGTAGGACTCGTAAATGTCTGCAATTCACACTCAAAAAATTTAGAGAGCTGAAGGGATATACAGTCTATATTAATTTGCTGATCATCAACCAGCAGAATTTTTTGCACAAATGACCTCTCTGTTTTCAGATACCCTTATGTTACTATTAAAAAACAATATTAACGAAACGTTAAAGGTTTTTTTTAATGAACACTGAAAGAGAGAAAAAACGCGTTTATTTTATAGACTATCTAAGGGGGCTCCTCGTTTTATATGTGGTTTTTGATCACTCCATGCACCCCTATTCACCTCACTTTAAAAAGATGCATTATTTCGGCGATTTTGGTGGCACTCTTTTTTTTGATATTTGGCACATGCATAATGACGTAATCATGATGCCTTTGCTTTATTTCCTGGCGGGCCTTTTTGTTTTATCCTCCCTTCAAAGGCGAGGGTGGCTAAGCTTTGCAAAGGAGAAATTTTATCGCCTTGTCATCCCTTTTGTTTTAGGAACAGCCATTCTAGTGCCACCTCAAAAGTATATTTCCAATGTTTTGAAACATAATTCAGAACAAGGGTTCTTTGATTATTGGTTTAATACTTTTTTCTTCAATGATATTTCCTCTAGCGGCTTTTGGTTCATCTACTACCTTGCCGTTTTAACGCTTCTTCTTGTGACTATCCACACCTTCATCCCGTCTTTTATGAAGCTCATGGGGCGTTTTGCAACCTGGCTTGTGAACAACCCCCTTAAAGGATTCATTAGCTTCTTTATTCTTGGCGCCCTCATCATTAGCATCAGTGAAATGATTTGGGGAGCACAGTACTGGACAGGATTTTGGAAAGTCTTTTACATCAGAGGCGCTCGCTTTCTTATGAAAGGCTTTTTGTTCTTCCTTGGCGCGGGTTTTGCCTATGCTGGCATTTCAAAGAACCAAGAAATCTTAACCCGTGTTGGGAATTCTTGGAAAGCTTGGGTCACCTTGGCCGTATTATCCGGCGGGGCTTACATAAGCTATGCTCTTACAAATTTCTACGAGGGTGCCTATAGCAACGAGATTTTACGCCACTTTCACTTTGGCGGTACATGGGGAGATATCTGGCCCGTTATCGAAGCTTATGGCGGACCGATTTTTATTCGTACAACGCTTCTGGCTCTTTTTATGTGTTCTCTTGTCGTGATGTATGTTTCACTCTTCAAACACTTTCTCGACAAACCTTTACCAAAATGGCAGTCTCTTGCTGCATGTTCTTTTGGA